>JAFQBF010000006.1 GCA_017416735.1 Bacteroidaceae bacterium
CCGAAATGGAGACGGAAGCCATCGGAAGCGGTTTCCTGTCGCCCTTCTCCAATCAAGTGGCACGACTCACCACACCGCTATCCGCCGAAGAGGTGCGCACTATCCTGAAATCCATCGAGAAGGAAAACGGACGCCTGCCCGAAGACAAGGCAAAGGGCATCGTGAAGCTGGACATTGACCTGCTGATGTACGATGACACGGTATTGAAGCCGAAAGATATGGAGAAATGTTACGTACAAGAAGGATTAGTAGCGCTGGCGAAGTAAAAAAGCAATCCTTCCAAAGCATAACATCAAAACGCGCCGAGATTCATCGTGAAACCTCAGCGCGTTTTGCTTGAAACGTCTTCGCGTTTTTGAAAAACGCCTTCACGTATTTATTGGAAGAGATCGTCCAATCCTGTACTTTCCTGAATGGCCGGAGCCTCATCATCCGCTAAAATGTCCTTGCAAGGATCGAAACCGTGAGGAATGGCAAAGGTATCGGTCTGCAAATAGCCCAATGACTTGTCGGCATATACCTTATTCATATAGAGACCCCAAATCGGGAGAGCCATTTCGGCACCTTGACCGTCGCGCATATTGTCGAAGTGAATGTCACGTTCCTCACCTCCTACCCATACGCCGGAAACAAGGTTCGGCGTGAAGCCCATAAACCAACCGTCGGAGTTGTTGTTGGTTGTACCGGTCTTGCCGCCCATATCGGCCTTGATGTTATAGACACGGCGAACACGTCCACCTGTACCTTCATTGATAACGGCACGGAGCATAATGAGCATCTTATAGACACTTTCCTCGCTGATTACTTCTTCCATCTGTGGAGTGAACTCGGCCACGATGTTTCCTTCATTATCCTCGATACGGCTCACGAAGAGCGGTGCGGTGCGGATGCCCCGGTTGGCAAAGGCGGTATAAGCACTGACCATCTCGCCTACAGAGATTTCGCAAGGACCGAGACAAAGCGACACCACAGGGTCTATCTGCTGGTTCTTCACACCGAACGAATGAATCAATCGCTTCAGTTGATACGGGCTGAGCTTGCTCATCAGGTAAGCGGTAATCCAGTTGTCCGAGTTGGCCAAGCCCCACTTCACGGTCACCATCTCGCCATAACGCTTGTTGTTGGCATTACGAGGGCTCCAGGGCTTTCCGTTTTCGTCAATCAAGGTCTGCTCTACGTGACGGGTCATATCGCAAGGCGAGAATCCGTTCTCCATAGCCAAGGTATATACGTAAGGCTTGATGGTAGAACCTACCTGACGACGGCCTACATTCGCCATATCGTACTGGAAGTAGTTATAGTTGGTACCTCCCACGTAGGCCTTTACATAGCCCGTAATGGGGTCCATCGACATAAATCCGGTACGCAAGAAGTGCTTGTAGTAGCGCAATGAATCCATCGGAGTCATAAGGGTATCTTTCTCACCCTGGTAGGTGAAGACGGTCATTTCCTGAGGCGTATTGAATGCCTTGCGGATTTCGGCTTCGCTGGCACCTGCCTTCTTCATCTCACGATAGCGGTCTGTCAATCGCATTGACCTGTCCATAATGGCTTTCACTTCCTCTTCCGTCAGCTTGTTGGTGAAAGGAGCCGTCTTTTTCTTGGCCTTTGCCTTGAAGAAGCGGTCTTGCAACCCGGTCTTTGGTGTTGCAATATGCTCTTGTACAGCCTCTTCGGCATAGCGCTGCATACGCGAGTCGATGGTGGTATAAATCTTCAGGCCATCGGTGTAGAGGTTATAAGGAGTACCGTCCTTCTTCTTGTTCTTGGCGCACCAGCCATAAAGCGGGTCGGTTTCCCAAGCCAACGAGTCCTCGTAATATTGCTGCATCTGCCATCCGCGATATTCGCTCTTGACAGGTTTCTTGGCTCTCAGCACATCCCTCAAATATTCACGGAAGTAAGTAGCGATACCTTCCTTATGATCGACCTTGCGATATTTCAATTCAAGAGGTTCCTTCATCAGCGAATCAGCTTCTGCTTCAGTAAGATGTCCGGCCTTGAGCATCTGTCCCAACACCACATTGCGACGCCCCTTGGCACGTTCATTGAAGCGGCGCGGATTGAAGTACGAAGGATTCTTGCACATACCTACCAACGTAGCAGCCTCGAGCACATTGAGATCCTTCGGTTCCTTTGAAAAGTATGTATTTGAAGCGGTCTTGATACCCACGGCATTGTTCAGGAAGTCGAACTTGTTGAGATACATCGTAAGGATTTCCTCCTTGGTGTAATAGCGTTCGAGCTTCACGGCAATCACCCACTCAATGGGCTTCTGCATCAGGCGTTCCCAAAAGCTGCCTGCCTGTTCGGAATAGAACTGCTTGGCAAGCTGCTGGGTGATGGTACTACCCCCACCCGCATTCTTCTGCATCAGGATGCCTCGTTTCACGATGGCACGCATCAGCGCCTTGGCATCAATGCCCGAATGCTCGGCAAAACGTTCGTCTTCGGTAGCAATCAAAGCCTTCACCAAGTACGGAGAAAGGTCTTCGTAGCCCACATAGATACGGTTCTCCGTACTATACGAATATGTTCCCATCGTCACCCCATCGTCCGAGATGATTTGTGTGGCAAACTTCAAGTTCGGGTTCTCCAACTCTTCTACGGGCGGCACATAACCGATTTTCCCGTCAGCAATAGCTGAAAAAATCAAGGCAACGCCACCTATGGCAAGTACCAATATTGCCCATAGCGTAATTATAAAGGTCTTTCTCATATCCTTTCTTTATGATTAAAACGATGCAAAAATACAGAAAAACTTCGAGATACACGAAGTTTCTACGAAAGTTAAACGAAATATCTTTCAAACCTTCTTCATTTTATATTTTTTTTATACCTTTACACTCTCGAAAAGTGAACATAATAACATATTCAGATATGGAAAACCGAAGTTTAGTGACGATTGCCGAACACTCCAAGGAGAAAATTCTCTATTTGCTGGAGATGGCAAAAGAATTCGAAAAGAAACCCAACCGTAAAATTCTTGACGGAAAGGTAGTAGCCACCCTTTTCTTTGAACCTTCCACCCGTACCCGATTGAGCTTCGAGACAGCGGCCAACCGACTGGGTGCCCGTGTCATCGGATTTACCGACCCGAAGGCCACCAGCTCATCGAAAGGTGAGACACTGAAGGATACCATCATTATGGTAAGCAACTATGCCGACATCATCGTGATGCGTCACTATCTGGAAGGTGCAGCCCGTTATGCCAGCGAAGTGACCAACGTCCCCATCGTGAACGCAGGAGACGGATCGAACCAACATCCTTCGCAGACGATGCTCGACCTCTACTCCATCTACAAGACACAGGGCACGCTGGAAAACCTGAACATCTATATGGTGGGCGACTTGAAATACGGACGCACCGTCCACTCACTGCTGATGGCTATGCGTCACTTTAACCCAACCTTCCACTTCATCGCCCCCGACGAGCTGAAGATGCCGGAAGAATACAAACTCTATTGCCGCGAACACGGCATCAAGTATGTAGAGCATACAGAATTTGACGAAAACGTGATTGCCGAAGCAGACATTCTCTATATGACCCGTGTACAGCGCGAACGCTTCACCGACCTGATGGAATACGAACGCGTGAAGGACGTATATATATTAAGGAATGAAATGCTGAAAAAGTCTCGTCCTAACCTACGCATCCTCCACCCGCTCCCACGTGTGAATGAAATCGCTTACGATGTGGACGAAAACCCGAAGGCATATTATTTCCAACAGGCCCAAAACGGACTCTATGCCCGTGAAGCCATCCTCTGCGATGTATTGGGCATCACGCTGGACGATGTGATAGAAGACGGAAAGAAGTGCTGAGTTATAAGTTATGAGTTTTGAGTTATAAGTTATAAGTTATGAAAAACAATGTAGCAGAACTGCAGGTAGCCGCTTTACAGAACGGCACCGTTATTGACCATATACCTACCGACAAGCTCTTCACCATTGTAAGCTTGCTGGGCTTGAAGAATTCGGACTTGAACATCACCATCGGCAATAACCTGCCAAGCAAGAAGTTGGGCAAGAAAGGCATCATCAAGGTGGCCGACCGTTTCTTCAGCGACGAAGAAATCAGCCGACTTTCGATAGTAGCACCGAACGTGCAACTCAACATCATCCGCGACTATGAAGTGGTGGAAAAGAAACAGGTCATTATGCCCGATGTAGTGAAAGGTATCGTGAAATGCGGCAACCCGAAGTGCATCACCAACAACGAGCCGATGACCACCATCTTCCACGTCATCAGCAAGGAAAACGGTGTGCTGAAGTGCCACTATTGCGAAAAGGAACAGAACAAGGAAGCCGTGAAGCTGCTATGAAAGAAGACTGGAAACCCGGTACAATGATTTATCCGCTCCCAGCCGTGTTGGTGAGCTGCGGAAGCACGGAAGAAGAATACAACATCATCACCGTGGCCTGGACAGGTACCATCTGCTCCAACCCGCCGATGTGTTACATCTCCGTTCGTCCGGAACGTCATTCCTACGACATCATCAAGCGCAATATGGAGTTCGTCATCAACCTCACCACCGAAAATATGGCTTTTGCCACCGACTGGTGCGGTGTCCGTTCGGGCAAGGACTACAACAAGTTCGAAGAGATGAAACTCACCCCCGGCAAGGCCAAGGCGGTCAGTGCCCCCATCATCGAGGAATCGCCGCTCTGCATCGAGTGTCGGGTAAAGGAAATCGTGTCCCTCGGTTCGCACGATATGTTCATAGCCGACGTGCTGAACGTGAAGGCCGACCAGAAATATATGAATCAAGAAACCGGCAAGTTCGAGCTCTCTGACGCCGACCCGCTGGTGTATCTGCACGGCGGATATTACGGCTTGGGAAAGAAAATCGGCAAGTTCGGATGGTCGGTAGAAAAGAAAAAGAAATAATCACATTTTAAAATCAAAAATATGAAAAGAGACGATTTGATTTTTGACATCATTGAAAAGGAACATCAACGCCAGTTGAAAGGCATCGAATTGATTGCTTCCGAAAACTTTGTAAGTGACCAAGTAATGCAAGCCATGGGTTCATGCTTGACAAACAAATATGCTGAAGGTTATCCGGGCAAGCGCTATTATGGCGGTTGCGAAGTGGTGGACCAAAGCGAACGCATCGCCATCGAACGTCTGAAGGAAATCTTCGGTGCCGAATGGGCCAACGTACAGCCGCACTCAGGCGCTCAAGCCAATGCGGCCGTATTCCTCGCCGTATTGAATCCGGGCGACAAGTTCATGGGCTTGAACTTAGCTCATGGCGGTCACCTTTCCCACGGTTCTTTGGTAAACACATCGGGTATCATCTACACTCCATGCGAATATAACCTGAACGCAGAAACCGGCCGTGTAGATTATGACCAGATGGAAGAAGTGGCTCTCCGCGAAAAGCCAAAGATGATTATCGGTGGTGGTTCTGCTTACTCCCGCGAATGGGATTACAAGCGTATGCGTGAAATCGCCGACAAGGTAGGTGCCATCTTCTTGGTGGATATGGCTCACCCGGCAGGTTTGATTGCAGCAGGCTTGCTCGACAATCCGGTGAAGTACGCTCACATCGTGACTTCTACTACCCATAAGACTCTCCGTGGTCCTCGCGGCGGTGTCATCATGATGGGCAAGGACTTCCCCAACCCATGGGGCAAGAAGACTCCGAAGGGCGAAATCAAGATGATGTCACAGCTGTTGGATTCAGCCGTATTCCCGGGCATCCAGGGTGGTCCGTTGGAACACGTGATTGCTGCCAAGGCTGTAGCATTCGGTGAAATCCTCCAACCGGAATTCAAGGAATATGCTGCTCAGGTGAAGAAGAATGCAGCCGTATTGGCACAGGCTTTGGTTGACCGTGGCTTTACTATCGTATCTGGTGGTACAGACAACCACTCTATGCTCGTCGACCTCCGCAGCAAGTATCCAGACTTGACCGGTAAGGTAGCCGAAAAGGCATTGGTATCTGCCGACATCACCGTGAACAAGAACATGGTTCCGTTCGATAGCCGTTCAGCCTTCCAGACTTCAGGTATCCGTCTCGGTACTCCAGCCATCACCACTCGTGGTGCCAAGGAAGACTTGATGATTGAAATCGCCGAAATGATTGAAACCGTTCTTTCCAACGTGGACAACGAAGAAGTGATTGCACAGGTTCGTGCCCGTGTGAACGAAAAGATGAAGGATTATCCTTTGTTCGCTTATTGATTGGAAGACAATAACCATAAATAATAAAATTAGGCACGGATTACACGGATTTCACGGAATTAGTAAATGAATACATAAACTAAAACCGTGTGATTCCGTGTAATCCGTGCCTTAAATAAAAAAATGAAAGGAATCAAGAACCTCACCGAAGGCCCCATCCTCAGACAATTGTTCGCATTAGCTATGCCCATTATGGCTACCTCCTTCATCCAGATGGCATACAGCCTGACGGATATGGCGTGGGTAGGAAGGTTGGGAAGCGAAGCCATTGCCGCCGTAGGCTCAGTCGGTCTCCTCACCTGGATGACCACCTCCATCTCCTTATTAAATAAGGTAGGCTCGGAGGTCAGCGTAGGACAAGCCATCGGTATGAAAGACGAAACTGCTGCCCGTAGCTTCGCCACACACAACTTGACCCTTTCCTTGATAATTTCCGTCGTTTGGGCATCGGTGCTGTTTATCTTTGCCTCCTTCATCATCAGCTTCTATGAACTGAAAGAGCATATAGCCAACGATGCGGTCAATTACCTTCGCGTCGTCTCCACGGCTTTCCCTTTCGTGTTCATGTCGGCAGCCTTCACGGGCATTTTCAATGCCGGTGGACGAAGCAAGATTCCATTCACCATCAATGGTATCGGCTTGCTCATCAATATGATTCTTGACCCGCTGTTCATCTTCGTGTTAGACTGGAAGACGGACGGAGCCGCCTGGGCTACCTGGATTGCACAGGCCTGCGTCTTTACCTTATTTATATATCAGCTGAAGTTCAAAAGCATTTTATGGGATGATTTCGTATTCTTCGGAAAGCTGAAACGACTCTATACGATGAGAATCATCAAGATTGGCTTGCCCGTAGCCACGCTGAATGCCCTGTTTGCCTTCGTCAATATGTTCTTGGGACGTACAGCATCCACCGTAGGCGGGCACATCGGTCTGATGGCGATGACTACCAGCGGACAAATAGAGGCCATCACTTGGAACACCTCGCAAGGCTTCTCTACCGCCCTCAGTGCTTTTGTGGCACAGAACTATGCTGCCCGAAAAGTGAGCCGTGTCATGAAAGCGCTCAAAAGTACGCTTTTTATGACCTTAATCTTCGGAACTGTGTGCAGTTTGTTATTTATATTTTGCGGAAACAATATTTTTGCTATCTTTGTTCCCGAAAAGGAAGCATACGAGGCGGGCGGATTGGCTCTACGCATCGATGGATATTCACAGCTCTTCATGATGCTGGAAATAACTACCCAAGGCGTGTTTTACGGAATGGGACGCACAGTGCCTCCAGCCATCATCAGCATCACATGCAATTATCTGCGTATCCCGATGGCCCTTTGGTTCGTTTCTATGGGATGGGGACTACCGGGTATTTGGTGGACAATCTGCCTTACCAGCATATTGAAAGGTATCATCATCCTCGTCTGGTTCCTGCTCATCAAGAAAAAGACATTAGACAATATGAATGATAACACTAACTAAAACGTAAAATGAGTATGAGAAAAACAAAATTCATGGCACTGTTATTGTGCGTCACTTTGATATTGAGCGGATGCGCAAGTATGAACAATACCACCAAGGGTGGTTTGATTGGCGGTGGTGGCGGTGCTGCCCTCGGCGCAGGAATCGGTGCACTCATCGGTAAAGGAAAAGGTGCCGCCATTGGTGCTGCCATCGGTGCAGCCGTGGGTACCGGTGCAGGTGTTTATGTAGGGAATCGTATGGACAAGGCTGCCAAACAGGCTGCTGCCATCGAAGGAGCACAAGTGGAACAAGTGACCGACAACAACGGTTTGCAGGCCGTAAAGGTAACTTTCGACTCAGGTATCCTCTTTGGTACAGGTGCCGCTACATTGAGCAGCTCTGCCAAGGCTTCATTGAGCAAGTTCGCCAACAATGTTTTGAAGCAGAATGCCGATATGGACGTGGACATTTACGGTTATACCGACAACCAAGGCTGGAAGAACTCTACCGCCGAACAAAGCAAGCAGAAGAACCTCGACCTGTCGCAGGAACGTGCCCAGAGCGTATCTTCTTACTTGATGGCTTGCGGCATCACCGGAGCACAAATCAAGGGTGTGCAAGGTATGGGCGAAGAAAACCCTGTGGCCGACAACTCAACCGCAGCCGGCCGTCAGGAAAACCGCCGCGTGGAAGTCTATATGTATGCCAGCCCTGAAATGATTCAGCAGGCTGAAGCGGGTACATTGCAATAAGGTGCTGCCACATCTGCAACACTATTGTAACTCATTGATTCTAAACACTAAACTGTGGCAGATGACCTGAAATCATCTGCCACATCTGTCACACGGGGACTACCCGATAGGCACTGCCATGACGAGTACGGACACGTTCCACTCCAAGCCCGACAAGCAAGCGTCCCATATTCACCACATTGCTACTACGGAAAGCTGCTGGATACTTCTTCTGCAAGCGACAGAAGATTTCAGTGGGCGAAAGCAACATAGCCTCTTCACCCTCCTTCGGCAAACGGAAGCAACGGAAGAAAATGTCCGTTTCGGGCGATTGTCGGTAAAAATATCGGTTGTGTTCCTGAATTTCCTTCTCTTCCTCCGAGGTGAACCAATAACGTTCGCCTGCCAAAATCTCCGCCTTCAACTGGGCATAAAGCTGCGCATAGTCAGGACGGGTGCAATCAATCTTTCCTTTCACCTCCACGCAAAGGAAACGTCGGCTTCCCGTGGTATCGGTCAACAATTCCTTCTGATTGCTCGTGCCGATGAACGATGCAATTCTTGGTAATTGGCTATAATAGCTCCGATGCGACTTCCGAAAAGTGAGCTTCTTCAGCTGCATCAGGTTCTTCAGTGTCGCCATGCTCCGAGTGCTGTATCGGTCGAATTCATCCATATTGACAAGACCGAAGAGCGAGAGCTTCTGTTCACATCCGCTTACACTGGTAATATCGAACTTATCGATGTAAAACTTCTGCAACTCTTCTGGTAACAGAATGGAACAAAAAGTAGATTTGCAACGCCCTTGTTCGGTGCTGACAAGCAATGGCGCTACGGCATTGGCGCACTGGGCATCCATCCCCAACCATTGCGATGCCATGGCAAGCATCCATCGATGAAAACCATTCAACCATAATTCCTCGTCGGACACCCTTCGGGCCAATTCCGACACACGATCGATGCCATCCCATTCGGGAAGATTCGCCATATAATGAAGGAACGGATGAAAATCGGTAATTTCTTGTGAGAGAAGCAGTCGACTTACATCCTTGTCCCAACAGTTGATTCCGTTTCTTCGTGCCACCAAGCAAAGCGTGTTCAGTACACGTTGGTCCACCAGCTCATAGTCGGAAGAACCTTTCGGTGCATACTCCGTGTATTCTGTCAACACATTGAAACGGAAATCGTAACGGGAAAATAAGCAGGCTTCCAGGTCGTCCAACAAGGAAGAGTTCTTTTGTTTCTTTGAGTTCCTCTCTTGAGAGAGGTTAGGGGTGTGTGAGGAACATTCCGAAGGTTGCACGTCCTCTTTCGGGCTTGAAGATTCCAATACGGAAACACTCTTCTTCCTGAACCATTTTCTCCAGATTTCTTTCATCTTTTCCAACATATTATTTTGTTTTTTAGGTTTATCATACCGCAAATATACAACATCCGCACCCCTGTTGTCAAGTGCTTTTCGCCGGTTTCCCCACTTCTTCGGAAGCCTCCAATTTCGGATAGGGGAACCGGAATATTCATATAGATTTGCTGCCATCTATTTTTCCTTTGACCTAGGTGAAAAGCACTCTTCACCTAAGTGAAGAGATTTCTTTACCCAGGTGAAGAGACCTTTTCACCCGGGTGAAGAGACATTTCCATCGGCTTCTTTTGTTTTTTCTTTCAATACCTTCTGACAATAGGAACAGGAAATTTGGAAAACCCACATTTTGAGTCAATATGTTGGAGGTGTCCAATGAAAAATAGGACAGAAAGATGAGCGTGGCAGATAATTGGAGGTGTTGCAGATAATCTGCCACAAATTGTTGTTGA
>JAFQBF010000007.1 GCA_017416735.1 Bacteroidaceae bacterium
TGATTGACGGAAAAGCAATATCGGAACAGGTAAAGCAGGAAATCGCTGCCGAAGTGGCCGAAATCGTAGCCAATGGCGGTAAACGCCCACATTTGGCAGCCATCCTCGTGGGACACGACGGAGGCAGTGAAACATACGTAGCCGCCAAGGTGAAGGCTTGTGAGGTGTGCGGTTTCAAATCGACACTCATCCGCTACGAAGCCGATGTGACTGAAGAAGAACTCCTCGCCAAGGTACAGGAATTGAACAATGATGCCGATGTGGATGGCTTCATCGTACAACTCCCGTTGCCAAAGCACATCTCCGAACAGAAAGTCATCGAAACCATCGACTACCGTAAGGACGTGGACGGTTTCCATCCCATCAATGTAGGACGTATGAGCATCGGTCTTCCATGCTACGTGTCGGCAACCCCGAACGGCATCCTCGAATTGCTGAAGCGTTACAACATCGAAACCCAAGGCAAGAAGTGCGTGGTGTTGGGACGGAGCAACATCGTGGGCAAGCCGATGGCCACCCTCATGATGCAGAAGGCTTATCCGGGCGATGCTACTGTAACCGTATGCCATAGCCGTAGCCGTGACTTGGTGAAGGAATGTCAGGAAGCCGACATCATCATCGCAGCCCTCGGTCAGCCGAACTTCGTGAAGGCTGAAATGGTGAAGGAAGGTGCTGTCATCATCGATGTGGGTACCACCCGTGTGCCGGATGCAACCAAGAAGTCGGGTTTCAAGTTGACAGGTGACGTGAAGTTTGACGAAGTGGCTCCCAAGTGCTCGTACATCACTCCGGTTCCCGGCGGTGTAGGTCCGATGACCATTGTTTCGCTGATGAAGAACACCTTGCTGGCAGGCAAGAAAGCCATTTATCAATGAGAATCCTCTTTATTTGTATAATAGGAATGTATAGCGTAATCCTCACCGCACAGGAGAGGGTTACGCTGTTGTTTGTAGGCGACTTGATGCAGCACGATGCCCAAATCAAGGCCGCCCGAACTCCCGATGGCTATGATTACTCCGATTGTTTCAAGTATGTGCGTCAGGAAATTAGTGCAGCCGATGTGGCCATAGCCAATCTGGAAGTGACCCTTGGCGGTAAACCGTATCGGGGTTATCCTTCCTTCAGTGCACCCGATGAGTTCCTGTATGCCGTGAAGGATGCCGGATTCGATGTGCTCCTTACCGCCAATAACCATTGCCTGGATCGTGGCAAGCGGGGATTGGAGCGTACGGCACAGATGCTCGATTCCTTGCAGGTTCCGTTTCTCGGCACTTATCGCACTTCACAGGAACGCGAAAGCCGTTATCCTTTGCTCATCCAGAAGAACGGTTTCCGTATTGCTTTCTTGGCTTATACATACGACACCAACGGACTTCGCCCTTCCGAGCCTAATGTAGTGAATTACATTGACCGTGACCTCATCAAGGCCGATATCCTTCGGGCAAGACGGATGCGGCCGGATGTCATTATAGCCTGTATGCATTGGGGCATTGAATATCGTTCCTTGCCCGAGAAGGCTGAGCGTCAGTTGGCGGATTGGTTGATAGAGCAGGGGGTAGATCATGTGATAGGTTCACATCCACACGTACTGCAACCCATGGAGGTAAAGCAGGACGAGCATACGCCAGCCAAGCATTTGGTAGTTTATTCATTGGGGAATTTCATCTCGAACATGTCGAGGAGGAAGAGCGATGGGGGAGCCATGGTGAAGCTTGAATTGGTGAAATTCTTCGGGATACCCCAACTGAAAAGCTGTGCTTACTCATTGGTATGGACATCGCGCCCCGAATTGAGCGGAAAAAGTGATTTTGAGCTTTATCCGGCGTCGCTTGTGGGTAAACCTATTAAGAATGAGGAACTTGCGCCTTTTAGAACCTTCTTGGAAGACTCCAGGAGCTTGTTTGAAAAGCACAATGTAGGTATCAAAGAATATTTTTTTGAATAAAAAGTTGCAGAAAAATTTGCAGATTCGGGAAAAAGCCGTACCTTTGCATCGCTTTCGGAAAGGAAAGCAATGACAAACTAATATGGTGACTATAGTTCAGTCGGTTAGAGCGTCAGATTGTGGTTCTGAATGTCGTGGGTTCGAATCCCACTAGTCACCCAAAGAAATCCTTGATAATCAAACGATTATTGAGGATTTTCTTTTTTTATATGACTTTCTTGTTTTAGCGGATAGTTGATAAAAAACACTCCCTCCTGGTCCTTTGTCAGGCGAGGAGGGAGTATTATTCTTAATTCGTGAATCTCTTATTTCAACACCAAAGCGAAACCGCCGCCAGGAGCGAGGTGAATCTTCACCTTGTCATCCTTCTTGACCTTGATGGCTTCCGACTTGTAGTCACGGCCGATGCGGTGAGCATTCACACCGTCCTTGAAGAGCTTGCCGGTATAGGTTTTGTCGCCCAGGAAGGAAAGGTCAATTTCCAGGTCGCGGGATGTCCAGTTGGTGATGCCGCCGATGTACCATGTATCGCCATTGCGACGGGCGGTGACGATGTATTCACCCATCTTGCCATCCAGCACGATGCTTTCTTCCCATACGGTTGGGATGCCACTGATGAAGTCGGTACATTCCTGTTCGCGTTCGTAATTGCTCGGGGTGTCGCAAAGCATGTTGAACGGTGATTCCAAAATCATGTAGAGAGCCAGCTGACGACAACGGGTACCTTGGCTCATCGGTTCGTAATAGCAAGGATAGTAGTTGCCCTTGGCTGCATTGCGCATGGCGCCTTGTGTATAATCCATCGGGCCCGATACCTGACGGATGAAAGGAATCATCACGTCGTATTCCACTTGGGCAGTACGGAGGGTTTCCCACTTCATTTGTTCAAGCCCGTTCACGCCTTCAAAGTTCAGTACGTTGGGGTAGGTACGGTTGAGGCCGGCAGGCTTGTGTGTGCCGTGCAGGTCGAGTATGAGCTTGTACTTGGCAGCCGTTTCGGCGGCACGATAGTTGAATGCGGTCATTTCCTGGTCGTCACGATCCATAAAGTCCACCTTGAAGCCCTTGATGCCCATCTGTGCATAGTGTCGGCATACGTTTTCCATGTCGCGGTTGAAGGCATGATAACCTGCCCACAGCACGAGACCCACGTTCTTGCCGTTGGCATAAGCCACGAGCTCTTCGAGGTTGATTTCGGGTACTACCTGCATCAAGTCGGCCTTCTTGTTCACGGCCCAGCCTTCGTCCAGGATGACGTATTCGATACCGTTCTTCGAGGCGAAGTCGATGTATGCTTTGTAAGTATCGTTGTTCACGCCAGTCTTGAAATCCACGCCATCCAAGTTCCATGCATTCCACCAATCCCACGCAATCTTGCCCGGCTTTATCCAAGAGATGTCTTCCAGGCGGGATGGCTCTGCCAATACGTAACCCAAGTCGGTAGATGCTAATTTCTTGTCATCGTTGGTCACGATGGCTACGCGCCACGGGAAATTGCGTGGCTTGTCCACTTTCGCGATGAAGTTTTCAGTTTCCTTGACAATCATCTGCAGGTTGTTGTGTCCGCCTTGCTCCGTACGCTTGGGATAAAGGGCAAATTCGCCCGTCAGCTGGGTATTGCCTTGGCCGGTGATGTAAAGGCCCGGATAGTTTTCCAAATCCACTTCGGTGATACATACCTTCACGTTGTTGTCCATCGATACGACGAGCGGAAGGAAGATGAGCTTTTCCTTTTCCAGCTTCGATAGGGGCTCGTTGGCATAATAATTCTCGAATGAGTTTGCCCAACGGTTTTGGCCTTGTCTTTGCTTGACGTAGGGCACGGAGGCGGTACCGTCTGCAGGGAAGTGGTAATCCACCAATTCGTTCACCACGTTGAACGGCTTCTTGCCCTTGTTCACGAAACGATAAGCGATACCGTCGTTGTAGGCACGGAAGATGACGTTGAAGCCCTTGAATTGCAAGGTCAGTTCGTTGTAATGGTTCAGCAGCTCGGTAGCCCGGTAGAAGGGTGACGGCACTTTTTCATTCACACTCTTGCGCGATGCCTTCGAGGGCTTGTCGTCCTCGCCCCACACTTCGCCGTTGTCCAGGGTCATGGCTAAGGGAGAAGCTTCCAGCACTTGTTGGCCGTCGAGGGTGATGTCGTAGGTGAGTTGCTTGCCGGTGGTGATGGTCGTTTTCAGTTTACCGTCCGGTGAAGCGAGTTGGTACTGCTTTTGTGCCTGTGCGGTGAGTGCACAGAGTACACAAAGAATAAAAATTCTGAATGTTTTCATATTATTTTGGTTTAAATTATTTGTCAAAGGCAGATGATGCTCCCCAAAAATACTGCAATTTACTAATTTTATGTATTTTTGCAATCAAAATTAAAAAAAAACGAATGATGAAAAAGATATTATTAGGTGGAATGCTCGGTTTGTTGATGTGCGTTTCGTGCACCGAGCAACCTTCGAAAGAAGATTTTGTGACTGATTGCGAGAAGTCTAACTTTGTGAAGACCCCCCGTTTTGCCGAGACGATGGCTTGGTTTCAGAAGTTGGCCGATTACTCGTCGATGGTGAAGGTGACCTCCTTTGGCACCAGTCCCCAAGGACGCGACTTGTCGTTGGTGATTGTCGATAAGGACGGCTTGCAGGACCCCGCTCAAATCCGCAAGAAGGGACGTGTGATTGTCCTGATAGAGTCGTGCATCCATTCGGGTGAGCCCGACGGAAAGGATGCCAGTATGATTTTCCTCCGCGATATGATTGTGGACAAGAAGAACATCGACCTCCTGGATGATGTGAGCTTCCTCTTCATCCCCGTGTTCAATGTGGACGGGCACGAAGACTTCCGGGCCACCAACCGCATCAATCAGAACGGCCCCGAAGAGTTGGGCACCCGCAACACCGCCCAGCTCATCAACCTCAATCGTGACTTCCTGAAGGCCGATGCGCCCGAAATGCGTGCTTGGCTGAAGCTCTATAACCGTTGGATGCCGGAGCTTTTCATCGATGTACACGTGACCAATGGTGCCGATTTCCAATATGTGATGACATACGCCATCGAAAACCGCGGCACGATTATGGAAGAAGGTCTTCGCCGATGGTCGCTCGATGTGTACGAAAAGCAGCTCAACGAACGGATGGAGAAGGTGGGCTTCCCGCTCTTCCTCTATGCCTCCTTCCGCAAGTACAATGCCCCCGAAAGCGGTATCCTGATCGACATCTTCGACCCTCGCTATTCGGAAGGTTATGCCGCATCGCGCAACCGCCTGGGCTTGCTTATCGAGAACCACATCTACAAGCCCTACGAACAACGCGTGAAGGCTACCGTAGAATCCTTCATCGCCAGTGCCCGCATCCTGGCGGAGAACAAGGAATCGTTGAAGAAAGTCATCGCCGAGGCCGACAAGAACGTGAGCTCTCCGGCATATCGTCAGCAACCGATGGAGCTGACTTTCAAGCCCGTGAACAAGGATAGCGTATGGGTGGATTACTTGAGTTGGGCAAGAGACACGGTGAAGAGTGACCTCTCGGGTGCCGACTGGGTGCGTCATAATTACGAAAAGCCCATCACGCTGAAGTGCCCGATGATTACTTCCTACGAGGCGACTTCGTCCGTACAACTGCCCGAGGCTTACATCCTGATGCCGCAATGGACGGACGTGATTGAATTGCTCGACTTGCACGACATCAAGTACACCCGTCTCACCGAGCCGAAGTCTGTAGAAGTGGAGACCTATCGTTATACCAAGGCCACCTTCTCGCCCCGTCAGAGTGAAGGACGCATCCCTGTCTTGAAGACCGAATACACCACGCAGACAGAGACTTTGGAAGCTCCTGCAGGCAGTGTCTATATTGATATGAACCAACCCAACGGACGCTTGGCCGCTTGGTTGCTCGAACCATCGGCACCAGGTTCTTTGGTGTATTGGGGCTTCTTCAACCAGGTGGTGCAATCCACCAACGAGTTCTGGATTCGCTTGCCGTATATGGAAGAAAAAGGCCGCGAGCTCCTGGCGAAGGACCCGGCTCTGAAAGCTGAGTTCGAAGAAAAGAAGAAAGACCCGAAGTTTGCCAACGACCCGCAAGCCATCCTCAATTTCTTCTATCAGAAGGTGAAGAAGGCCGCCCATCAGAATAATGAGGTGCATCCGGCTTGGAGAGTGATGCGCTAACGTTAAATGATAGTTGATAGATGATAAATGATAAATGATAGTAGCCAACGTATGGTTTCTATCATTTATCATTTCCTCTCTATCATTTGAAATATTTTTGTTGTACCTTTGCACCACCAAATAAACAAAAAGAAGAAATATGCCACTGAATTTACCCGATAAACTCCCTGCCATCGAGTTGCTGAAGGAAGAAAACATCTTCGTCATCGACAATTCGCGGGCAAGTGCGCAGGACATCCGTCCGCTGAAGATTGTCATCCTCAACCTGATGCCCATCAAGATTACCACGGAAACCGACCTTGTGCGTCTGCTTTCCAATACTCCGCTTCAGCTCGAAATCACGTTCATGAAGCTCAAGAGCCATACCTCGAAGAACACGCCCATCGAGCACATGCAGGCCTTCTATCACGACTTCGACATCCTGAAGAGTCAGAAGTTCGACGGGATGATTATCACCGGTGCGCCCGTCGAGCAGATGCCGTTCGAGGACGTAAACTATTGGGAAGAAATCACCGAGGTGTTCAACTGGGCGCATACCCACGTCACTTCTACCTTATATATATGCTGGGCGGCACAAGCTGGGCTTTATCACTTCTACGGAGTGCCCAAGTATCCGCTCGACAAGAAGATGTTCGGGGTGTTCAAGCACTGCATCAACGTGCAGGGGTTGCCCATCTTCCGCGGATTCGACGACGAGTTCTTCGTGCCGCATAGCCGACACACGGAAATCCGTCGCGAAGACATCCTCCAGGTGAAGGACTTGACCTTGCTGGCCGAGTCGGAAGACTCGGGTGTGTATATGGTGATGGCACGCAACGGACGCGAGTTCTTCATCACTGGCCATTCGGAGTATGCCCCGAATACCCTCGATGGCGAATACAAGCGCGACCTCGGCAAGGGTCTTCCCATCGAGATGCCCCGCAATTATTACCGTAACGATAACCCCGACGAGGGTGTGTTGGTGCGCTGGCGTGCCCACGCCAACTTGATGTTCTCCAACTGGTTGAACTACTACGTTTATCAGGAAACCCCGTACGATATCAACGAGATAAAATGATTAAGCAACGAAAGATAGAACTGTTGGCTCCGGCCAAGAATTTGGAGTGCGGTATCGCGGCGATCGACCACGGTGCCGATGCCGTATATATCGGTGCGCCCCGTTTCGGTGCCCGGGCAGCGGCAGGCAACTCGCTGGAAGACATTGCCGAGCTGGTGAAGTATGCCCATCTGTATAATGTCCGCATCTACGTGACCCTCAACACCATCCTGAAGGACGAGGAACTCCCCGAAACCGAACGGATGATTTGGGATTTGTACCGGATAGGGGTGGATGCCCTCATCGTGCAGGATATGGGATTGCTGAGCCTGAACCTTCCGCCGATTCCCCTCCACGCCAGCACGCAGATGGACAACCGCAGCGCCTCGAAGGTGAAGTTCCTGGCCGATGCAGGCTTCCGTCAGGTGGTCTTGGCGCGTGAGCTCTCGTTGGAGCAAATCCGCAAGATACACGAGGCCGTGCCTGCGACACCCCTCGAAGTCTTCGTGCACGGTGCCTTGTGCGTGAGCTTCAGCGGCCAGTGCTACGTCAGCCAGCATTGTTTCGGACGCAGTGCCAACCGCGGAGAGTGCGCCCAGTTCTGCCGCCTCGCCTTCGATATGGTGGATGCCGACGGCAGGCTGATAGTCAAGGACAAGCACCTGCTTTCGTTGAAGGACTTGAATCAGAGTGAGGAGCTGGAAAGGCTGATGGATGCCGGTGCGTCTTCGTTCAAGATAGAAGGACGGTTGAAGGATGCCTCGTACGTGAAGAATGTGGTGGCTTGCTACCGGCAGAAAATTGATGCCGTCCTGAAGCGCCGCAAGGAGTACATCCGTGCCTCGTCGGGAGCCGTGAAGCTGGCCTTCCGCCCCCAGCTGGACAAGAGCTTCACCCGTGGCTTCACCAACTATTTCCTGTATGAACGGAGTAAGGATATTTTCTCTTTCGACACCCCGAAATCCCTGGGCGAGGAGATGGGTTATGTGAAGGAAATCCGCGGCAACTACATCGTCGTGGCGGGTGTAAAACCCTTCAACAACGGCGACGGCATCTGCTACCTGGACGAGCGCGGCAAGCTGAAAGGCCTCCGCATCAACCGCGTGGAGAACAACAAGCTCTTCCCGGCCGGCGATATGCCCCGCATCAAGCAGCGCACCGTGCTTTACCGCAACTTCGACCAGGAGTTCGAGAAGCTGATGCAGCGCAAGTCGGCCGAACGCAAGCTGGGTGTGGAGGTGCGACTTGGTGAGAACAATTTCGGCTTCACGCTGACCTTGACCGACGAGGACGATGTACAAGTCAGTGTCGCTCTGGAGAAGGAAAAGGAGTTGGCCCGCACGCCGCAAGCAGAGAACCTCAAGAACCAATTAGGCAAGTTGGGCAACACGCCTTTCGAGGCCGTCCGCATCGATGTCGATTTGAAGGACAACTGGTTCATCCCTTCGTCCCAATTGGCGGAGCTCCGTCGCGAGGCCGTGGAGAAGCTCTTGGCTGCCCGCAGGATGAACTATCGCCAGGAAATCGTGTCCATGCCCGCCACCTCTCACGCCTTTCCGCAGAGCGAGCTCACTTACTTGGGCAATGTGATGAACGAGGGTGCTGCCCGGTTCTACCGTCATCACGGGGTGGTGAAGATAGCCCCTGCCTTCGAGAAGCGCCCTGCGCCCGATGCCGTGCTGATGTTCTGCAAGCATTGCCTGCGTTACAGTATGGGTTGGTGTCCCGTGCGGCACAAGGAGAAATCGCCTTACAAAGAGCCGTACTATCTGGTGAGCACGGACGGCAAGCGTTTCCGCCTGGATTTCGATTGCAAGCATTGCCAGATGAAGGTGTTGGCAGAGTGACAAGATACATGGAGGGTGCTTTTCGGGGCACCCTCTTTTCGTATCAGTTCATCATCCCGATGCACGAGGTGGTGCCTAAGGTGGTGGCTATCGCCGTGAGAATCGTAATCGCAAAGTGGATGATTTTTTGCCAAAGTTCTTTCTTCATAAAATGAAAGTTAAAAATTAAAAGTTAAAAATTAAAAGTTAAGGCATTGTTTTGTCATCCGGAGGAGCGTAGCGACGAAGGATCTCGAGTGCATCCACGTGGATGTTTTTCTTTCACCACAGATTACACAGATTTACACAGATTTCTTTTCTTTGTGTTTTCGTAGTCGTTCCGACTGTTTCGATGACACGGATTTCTCACGGAAAGGATGAATCCGCGTCATCCAAATGAGCCGAAGGCTATGTTATCCAGAGGACAGGGTTCCGTGCAATCCGTGTAATCCGTGCCTAAAAGAGAAATCTCACGCGTGGTGAAGGAATTACGCCGTCAAGTCCTCGCCGCCCGTTTCCTCCTCGGAGTTTTCCTTGTCCTCCTTGGTGTAGCGGGGCTTCACCTTGGCGAAGGTCAGGTTGGTGAGGGCACCCATAAGGGCACTGCCCGGACGGAAGTTGATGCGTGCCTTGTGGATGAGTGCGTCGCTGAAGTCCTCCTCGGTGACGGCGCCCTTCGAGCTGATGCCGATTTGCAGAGTCCCGAGGTCGCCCAGGCGGACAATTTCGCCACTCTTCAAGGCTTCGGTAATCACGTCCTCCAGCGCCACGAGCACGGCGAACACGTCGCTCTTGTGTACGGTACACGTCTGCTGGATACGTTCGCTCATTTCGCGGATGTCGATGTCGCCGCTTGCCTGCACGTGGCCGTAGAATTTCGGTGCGGCTTCCTTGTCACGAGGGTTGATACGGGGGGATACGGAGTAAGTTACATTTCTTGCCATAATGTGTTTGTGTTTTAAGGGTTAATGATTGCGGTTGTTTTTTCACCACGGAGTACACGGAGTATCACGGAGTTTTTTATTCTCCTTCGGCCGCAGGCAATGAAAGAACTCTGTGGAACTTTGTGTACTCTGTGGTGAATCATCCAACACTGCAAAGATAAGGATACAAAATCCGAAAGTCAAGTTTTTCGGGATATTTTTTCGATTATTTTCATTCTTGAAGGCAGATTTTTAAAACATAAAGAAGATTGTATGAAATCGTGAAGACGATACGGGATAGGGGGGTAATCAGGTAGTCAGGTAGTCAGTTATTTTTTCGCTATCGCTTTTTAGAGTATAAAAAACTTTACTAATATATATAATTATTATTATATATATTAGTAAAAATCTACTTCTCTAACCATCGGTAATTTTAAACTGACTACCTGACTACCTGACTACCCCTCCCTTCTTCCCTTGATATTTTGTCTAAATAATCCTGTAAATCTTTGTTTGCTCTAATTCTTTCTGTTATTTTTGTGAGAAAATAGAGAAGAATGAGTATAGGAAAAGATTTATTATCAGGTTTAGCTACAGTAGCGTTGACTTCAAGTATAGGCGAACCTGTTAGTGCGGCTTATTTAGGCGCAACTGTTCAGCCGATTTTCAATGCTACAATAGAAGAATTCAAAAAGCGTGTATTGAGTGTCCGTGAAACCAATCGGATTGATAAAGTGTTGAATGATGCTGTCAATAAAATTAAAATTAGATTGGAAAAAGGGGACATTCCTCGGAATGACGGCTTTTGGACGGAAAGTCATGTGGAGGTGTCAGACGCAAAAGCGATTCTTGAAGGGATATTATTGAAATCCCGTGATGAATATGAAGAAAAGAAATTGCCTTTTTATTCTAATCTGATTTCACAGATGGTTTTTGATACTTCATGGAGCTATGAAAGACTGAATGCTATGATTAGGATGTTTGAGCAAATCAGTTACCGGCAGATGCAATTAATGGCGCTTGCGCTACAAAAGGGAGAGATTCAAACGCCACAATGGGATGCAAAGTTTAAGAGAACACACGAAGCTTTTTCTTATTATGATTTATATAGTGAAGTTGTACTTCTCTCAAATTTGGCTCTTCTGCATCAACCTGGGACGGCTGTAATGATGGGGCTTGGCGATAAGCAATCATTAAGCCCAATAGGAAAATCTATGGCCGATTTGATGGAACTTTCATCAATGCCTCAAGAAGAAATTGAAGATTTGGATAAAATGATAAACTTGTTGAATACAAAAATATTGCACATGTAATGGATAATTCAATCCTTGGATAGCTATGATTCAAGAATAACTTTGCGTATATTTGCATATTTGATGATATAAAGAAAATTCACATGATAAAAGATATATTGGAAAACAATCAGGACGTGAAGGCCCATACAAATAAGCTGGCGGCTTTGCGGGAGCACTTTGCCGGATGTTTTACTTCCGATGGAGCGTTTGATATGGAGCGTTTCAAGGAAATGTTGCGTGACGAGGTGGATGTGAAGAGCGAAGGGTATTCGCTCAACTTCTTGGGTAAGGATTATGCCAACTTGATAGCTTCGGTAGATACCACAACGGTGGTAGTGCCCGATGTGGAGCATAACTCGAAACCCGAAAACAAGGGTAGCGGGAATGTTTATATCAGTGGTGATAACCTGGATGCCTTGAAGCACTTGCTGAAATCGTATGCAGGACAGGTGAAGTGTATCTATATCGACCCTCCTTACAATACGGGCACGGACGGATTTGTGTATAACGACCGTTTCAGCTTTACTTCCGAACAGCTACAGAAGCGTTTGAGTGTGGATGAAGACGAGGCCAAGCGCATCCTCGACATGACAAGCCGTGGTAGCTCTACACATTCGGCTTGGTTAATGTTCATGTCGCCACGTTTGCAGTTGGCACGTCAGTTGCTTTCCAAGGATGGTGTTATCTTTATCAGTATCGATGATAATGAGCAGGCAAATCTGAAGTTGCTTTGCGATTATGTGTTTGGGGAGGAGAATTTTGTAGGGCAATTTATATGGATTTCGAAGACTGGGGGTGGTAGTGACAACAATAGCGTCGTTGCCGACCAAGAATATGTTCTTTGTTACTCTAAAAATGCGAACATAAATAATACGATTTCTAAAATCACTCTTGATTCAGAACCACTTGATAAAGAAGATGAATACGGCCCATATCGTAGAGGACGTGAATTGAACAAATGGGGGGCGAACTCGCGTAGGGAAGACCGTCCTACTATGTTCTTTCCCATACCAGGACCTAATGGTGAGGATGTATATCCCATAAGAAATGATAATTCAGAGGGATGTTGGCGTTGGGGTAAAACGGCAATGATGCGAGCTGTGAAAGAACATAATATCGATTTTGTTAAACGAGAAAATGGAACATACATCGCTTATGAGAAAATCCGTAATAATGACCCTCGTTTGAAACCCTATCGAACATTTATAAAAGATTGTGGAACAACGGCAGACGGAACAAAACAGATAAAAGCTTTATTTGATGAAAAAGTGTTTGATTTCCCAAAGCCTATAAATTTAGTGAAATATCTTTGTGAAATAGGTTCAGATAATGATGATGTTATTCTCGATTTCTTTTCTGGCTCAGCTACAACAGCACATGCCATAATGCAAATGAATGAGGAAAATGATGAGAGTCGAAAATATATTATGATACAATGGCCAGAGATTTGTAAAGAAGACACTGTCCCATACAAAGCAGGCTACCGCACCATCGACCAAATCGGCCAAGAACGCATCAAGCGAGCTGCCGCAAAAATCAAGGCCGAAAACCCCTTGTTTGCGGGCGACCTTGGATTCAAGCACTATACCTTGAAGGAAGTGCCCGAAAACGTACTCGACAAGATGGAAGAATTCAACCCCGAAGAAGCAACATTCGGAGGTAATATGCTGGAACTTTTCGGACGCGAAACCGTGCTTGCCACTTGGAAGGTGCGCGATGGCTACGGATTGACTTCGGAGGTGGAAGAAGTGCAGTTGGCCGACTATACCGCTTATCAGTGTGGCGACCATCTTTACTTGTTGGACGAAGGGCTAAGCGACGATGCCATCACCGCTATGGTGGATAAGTATGGCGAACCTACACCATGGAATCCGCATCATGTGGTACTCTTCGGTTACAACATGAACTTTGGTGTGCAGGATGCACTGAAGACCAATCTTCCTTTGCTCAACGAAGGAGAAAAGCAAGTGAAAATCAACATCGACGTAAGATATTAAGGAGGGATACATGGATATAATTCTACAACAAGGTTTGGAGCATCAGCAGATACCTGTAGAGCGCATTGCCCATGTGTTCAGCAACTCGCGTGTGACACCGGCAAGACGATATTTCGAGAATCCGATGCCCGATTATAAGGATACGCAACTGAATTTCTCCATCCGCGACATTACGTATCAGAAAGAAATGCGTCCGTACAATGACAAGGTGGTTGACCCGCAAAACGGGACATTGAACCTCGACATCAAGATGGAGACGGGTACGGGAAAGACATACGTCTATACCCACACCATGTACGAGTTGCATAAACGTTATGGCTTCAATAAGTTCGTCATTGTGGTACACTCGTTGCCCATCAAGTCGGGTACGGTACAATTTATCAGCGACCCCTATGTGCAACGGCATTTCCGTGATACCTTAGGCTATGGCTCGGAAATTGAGCTGTGCGAAGTAGTGCCGCAAGGTAAGAAAAAGAAAGGACGCAATCCTTTCCCTTCGTCTGTGCGTGAGTTTGTGAACGGTTCTTGCCAAACAAGAGACCGTATCTATGTACTGGTGGTCAATCAGCAACTCCTACAAAAGGGTAAGCTTCTGGACAAGAACGACTACGAAACGGTGGTGCAGAATTTTGTCCGCCCACTGGATGCCGTCAAAGCTACCAAGCCCGTAGTCATCATCGACGAGCCGCACCGTTTTGAACGAAGCAATGTAACCTATAAGCGTATCTTGAGCGAAATGGCACCTCAGTGTATCATTCGTTTTGGTGCCACTTTTCCTGAAATCACCGAAGGAAAAGGAAAGAATAAGATTGTAAAGAAAGATTATATCAACCTTCTGTATAACCTTACCGCTTGCGATGCCTTCAATCAAAACCTGATAAAGGGGGTAGCCAAGGAGCACTTCAATCCGCCTACCTCAGAAAATGAAAAGGTGAAGGTGGTGTCCATCAACGGCAAGGAGAGTGTGACTTTGCATCTCGTCAAGAGTATCAAGAACAAGAAGCAGGAAGAAAATGTAGTGTCCGACCGCTACGAACTCCACAAAGGCGAATCGTTGGGGTTGTTGAGCGACTCGTTGGCAGGCATTACGATTTCGGCCATTACGAAATCGGATATCGAACTTTCCAACGGACAAACCAAGCATGTAGGCGATGAATTTGCTGCCGACATCTATGCCACTTCTTATCAGGAGCACATGATACGCTTGGCTATCCAACGGCATTTTGAAACCGAACGGAAACTCTTTCATCGGGAGAGCAAAATCAAGACATTGGCCTTGTTCTTCATCGACAACATTGATTCTTTCCGAGGTGATGACAAGGGCGAGAACGCCTGGTTGCGTGACCTCTTCGATGAGCTTCTGAAAGAACGCCTGGAAGAAGAACTCCGTCAGGACAATACCGAGGCGTATGCTGAATACTTGCAGGCAAGCCTTGATGACCTTGCGGCCTGCCGTGCCGGTTACTTTGCCAGAGATAAAGTGGAGTCGGAAGAAGCGATTGCGAAAGAAGTGGATGAAATCCTCCGCAACAAGAAGAAGCTGCTTTCCTTCAAGCACGAGGACGGCACATGGAATACCCGCCGTTTCCTTTTCTCCAAATGGACATTGAAGGAAGGGTGGGACAATCCCAATGTGTTTACCATTGCCAAGCTCCGTTCGAGCGGTAGTGAAAACAGCAAGCTTCAGGAAGTGGGACGTGGCTTGCGCTTGCCGGTGGATGAATATGGCAACCGTACCATCAGCAGTGATTTTATGCTCAACTACATCGTCGATTTTACCGAACGTGACTTTGCCGACCGCCTGGTGCGTGAAATCAATGGCGATGTGCAGAAGGTGGAACACTTGGTATTCAAGATGGAAGAATTGGAACGTGTAGCGGCTCTTCGTGGTGTAGATTACAATTTGCTTGTTGCTCAGTTGCTGACAAGCGGATGGGCTTCCTTCACGAACGATGGTATCATCGTGAAGGATGAAAAGGTCATGGAGTTCAAGAACGAGTTTCCGGAGTTCCTGATGGACGAATTGAACGGTGGCCGAATCATCGACCGCAACCAAGCCAAGAACCGTGACAAGGTGAAAATCCGTCCGCACAATTATGCCAAATTGGAAAGTTTGTGGGAAGAAATGAACCGTAAGTACCTGATGTTCTATACACCCGATATTGATACGGAAATAGAGAAAGCCTTGCCGGAAATACTCGATGCAAGAGTGTTTGCCAACATGTCCATCTCTTCCGAACGTGCGGAAGTAAAGATTAGTCATGGCAATGCTATGGTAGTAAGCGAAGCCAATGTCACCTACATGGTACATGGCCGTCCGATGCCTTATCATGAATTTCTGAAACGGGCCAACATAGCTACATCTATCCCTGTGAAAATGCTGCACAGGGCCATTTGTGGATATGCCAAGATAAATCCGAACTTCAAGGCTGAACACTTGAACACTACTTCCTTGGCCAATCTGCTCAAGCGTTTTACGGATTGGAAAATGAAGAATTTGGGAGGACTTATCCGCTACAAGCAAGCCAACTATCGCACCAAGGATACGGCACTCACGAACAAGGACGGAAGTGTGCGCGATGAGGTGGTGATGGGACGTATCGGACGGATGACAGACGGTTCTATCGTACCCGACACTTATCTGTATGAATCGATAGCCTACGATTCACCGCTCGAACGTAGAAACATACTGGGAGGTATCAGTGTGGCAGAGGTCGTGGTTTACGGGAAAATCCCGACCAAGAGCGTGCGCATCCCGACCATTACGGGAGAAACCTATTCGCCCGACTTCATGTATGTCATCCGTACCAAGGAGGACAAGCTGATTATGAATGTGGTCATCGAAACCAAGGACAAGCAGTTGGAAGGTGATTTGTCCGTTAAGGAAGATGCGAAGATAGACAATGCGAAGGTGTTTTTTGAACAACTGTCGAAGGATTTTCCCGATTGCCCCATCCGCTTTGAACGGCAGATGAACAAGCAGGAAATGAATGCGATTATTGAACGGATATTGGAGGAGTGAGAAGATGGAAAATTGGAATTTTGAAGATTGGGATAGTTGGGGATATGGAATGGATATAGCACACCATTGGGCGGATTATGCCAAATCGAAGGGAAGGATAGCTTTATGGAAATTCAAAGAACTGTTAAGTAACATGATTTCTGATGGTTATGATGATGATTGGGGACAGTTGGAAACTGAATTGGAAGAACAATTCTTGAAAGAAGGAGTGGAAGGAAATCCGTACAGTAGTGAAATCTATTGTCTCTTTCATGCATTTGTTAAAATAGGGCAATTGGAAGGGATTGATGAAAAAGAGCATAAGTTCTGGTTAGTATGTAAGCATTGGGACTTTTTCCGTTTTTTGTATTCGGTGATGCTTTTGCGAGTGGTAGGATGTGGATTTACTAATTTTGCTTCTGTAGGAAACAATCTCAAAATTACACCGTCTTATCATCCATATCTGCACTTGTTCTATTCTGCCATTATGGGAAGCAAGGAGGAAATCTGTTGTCGAGGAACGAAGCGTGAGAAATTGGACAGATCGTTGGCGGATTTACGTGAAATCATAGTAAGTACACCCCGTTCGGAAGAATTGGATGAATTATGTCTGATTTTGTTTCCGGATAAATGGAAAAAGTATATGGCCACCCATCGTCTGAAAACCTATCGGGAGTTAGAAGAAGAATTGAAACGGATTAATGCCCAAATCATAACTTTGGCCGAACAATTGAGCAACACGATTTCTGTGGATGTAATTGCACAGAAACTATTGGATTTGCCTCCTCAAACGGCACGTGCCGTATTTTTGGAGTTGAATGCCATGCTGATGGGAAATAAAGCATGGATAAAGATTCAGGAAGAGCTTTATGGTCGTATCTTGGCACGGACAAATAACCCGGAAATGAAGATTGGTCATGTTGACCAATTGATAGCTGTTGCTGAAAGCAATTCAAATGTAACCCATACAAATATAGAAAAGAAATGAATCAAGAAGATAAACAACGGCTTGTCCAAGGTATGTTTAGTGGGGCTGACCTGAGCGGTGCGCAAATCAATGTGTTTGTGGAAAGTGGCGCTAAAGTGGTATATAAAGAAATAACATCAAATAAGGAGGAAAAACCGAAAGTGACCGATGAACATATAGCTAATGCTATCCGTGCCATCAATGGTAAAGATAAACCATTGAACCAATATCAGCATTGGTTAGGTGTTTGTTGTATGCTTTCATGGAAATATGGTTATCCGAGGAATATGAATGATTGTTGTGAGCATGTCAATTTACTTCCGTTGGATGGCATTGAGTATATCTGTAAGTATGAAAACATTCGTAAGTTGATAGCGACCAATTCGTTTATAAAAGAGGATGCCCGTACATGGGATTCCTATAAACCGAAGGAAAGTGAACGTAAATTATTCAATGAGTGTCTGTCTGTAGCACAGGCTTTTGATGCTGAAATTCAAAAACAAATAGAGGTCGAATAAGGAGATTTTCCCTAAGTATTCCCAAGATATTCCCATATTATTCCCAATTCAATCCACTCGGATTGAGTTGGGATTTTTTTTATCTCCTTTGCAGTGTCGAAAGAAAACTTATCTCTAAAATGAAACAAATCTTTAAAGTACAGGCACAAAGCGAAACATTCCTGGTGCCGAGTCAGAAGGCCGAAGGAGGCCAAATCAGCAAGTGCAACATCGTCCTGCAAGAGCCGGGCGGCAAGTTCGAAAACAGCTATGTGGCGACCATCCTTGGCGAACAGGCCAAGACGCGCTTCTCCAAGGGCGACCTCGTGGTGGCGGCACTGCGCTTCTCTACCCGCGAATACAACGGGCAAGTGTATCAGGATATCGTGGTGAACGAAATCGTGAAAATTTAATATAAATCCCTTAGCTTTTGTCACTCAGAGCGAAGCGAAGAGTCTCGTGAACAACCACGTGGATGCACCCGAGATTCTTCGTCGCTGACGCTCCTCTGGATGACAAGGGGAAAAACGCTCCTCTGGTTGACAAGAGAAAAGGAAATAATTAAACAACCCGGGTAAAGGAATGAGTGGGCGAGTCTTCGAAGTGAAAAGCGCGCAATCCTCACAAACGCCTGAACTCACAAATTTATCCGACAAATGAAGAAACAGGAGAAAAGAATCGTCATCAACGGTGACGTGAAGTTGGACACCGTAACGGTGTATAGTGAGAATCAAATCAAGGTGGACGCCTGTCCGTGGATGGCCGACAAGGCCGACGAGGTGGCTCCCGACGGGCGCTTGCGGCTGAAAGGCTGCACCACCATCGAGCCGGGCGCACAGCTGGTTTTTCGCCCCTACAAAATAGGCTCGCAGGGCAAGCGCTACGAGGTGCTTTTCAAGACGGAGCATTGCGACGTGATGCGCACGCAAGGGGGAGTCATCATCGAGAAATGGCGCTTCCGCCCGTCGATGACCAGTGCGGACATCTGCGAAGCCCGTGCACGCGAGAATGTGAAAATTGATGCATACTATCAAAGCAGAAAGGAGGAAACTATATGGTAAATACACACTTTACTTGCATAGGCAAGGGGCACGGCGCCCCTGCCTTGCCTGCCACACGTCAGGATTGGGAAAAGATGAGAAACGAGCCGTGGTTGGCCGATATGTGCCGCCGCATTGCCGCGGGCGACGAGGTGCTGAAGGCACGCTTGCCCATCTGGACACCGAGCTGTGCGGAGTTTGCCGGCAACCACCGTGCCATCAAGGATGCCTTGAAGCCCCTCCGCCGCCTGATGCTTGACTTCGACGAGAAGGGTCACTCGCAAGAAATCCTTGAACGCTCGTTGCAGCTTCAGAAAGAAGGGAAGTGGGAAATCCTGCTCGTGGAAGAAAGCGTACGCAAAGGTACGCACGTGTTGATTACCCTCCCCGAGGGGATGTCGCCACAGGAGGCACAAAACCGCTTCTCGCACGATGTAGGCTTCCAGGCCGACCCTGCCCTGAAGGACGTGGCACGCTGCATCTACATGGTGCCTGCGGAGAATACGCTTTTCGTGAATGAGGCTCTTTTCTCACCACAGAGTAACACTGAGTCTCACGGAGTTTTAAATAACCCTGCGGACGAAGAAAAAGAGAAAAACTCTGTGGAACTTCGTGTACTCCGTGGTGAAAAAGTAAACACCCACTATCCGCAAACCCACGAAAACATCCCGTACGCCGACATCATCGAGACCCTTGAAGAGCAGATGGGCGGCCGTCCGGATGTAGGTTCGCGCAACAACTTCATCTTCAGCATGGCGTGCCATTTGCGCTACATCTGCAACGACGACCCTGCGTGGATAGCCCAGGTGCTGCCCACCTACGGCGAAGAGCAGGACAAGTTCCTCGCCACCGTGAAGAGTGCCTGCAACCGCATACAGACAAAGTCGATGCCGCGCATCATGAAGCGCACGCTCGCCGTCTGCAAGTCGCAGGGCGACCGTCAAGTTTCGGACATCGAAGCACCGCCCGAGATGCCGAAGAACCTGCCGCCCCTTATCCGCCTGCTGGTGAGCCGCACGCCAAGCCTTTATCAGCCGGCCGTGGCACATGCGGTGTTTCCCTCGCTGGGCGCACACCTCTGGAAGACCACTTTCCGCTACATCGACAACACCCTGCACGAGGCCACGCACGCCAATGTGCTGATGGCACCTACGGGGGTGGGAAAGAGCTGCATCTGTCAGCCCATCGACTACATCATGGCCGACATTCGCGAACGTGACAAGGTGAACATGGAACGCGAACGCAAGTGGAAACAGGACATGCAGACGAAGGGGGCGAACAAGGACAAGAAGAAGCGTCCCGAGGGTATCGTCATCCAGGAGATTGACCCCGATGTCACGAGTGCGGCCTTCGTGCAGCGCATGGCCGATGCCGAAGAGCGGTTCCTCTACGCACGGATGAACGAAATCGAGCTGTTCAACAACCTCTCGCCACGAGGCAACTCGAGGGGGCAGTTCCAACTGATGTGCCTGGCATTCGACTATAACAACATCTACGGACAGACGCGCGTGGGCACTGGCTCGGTGAGCGAACGAGTGTGCGTGAGGCTGAATTACAACATCAGCACCACCGTACGCAAGGGGCAGTCGTACTTCCGCAGCGTGCTGACCGACGGCCCGATATCGCGCATCAACTTCTGCACCATCCCCGAACGGGCGATAGGCTCGGAGATGCCGGTGTATGGCTCGTACGGCGACGACTTTGCCGAGGAGCTGCGCCCCTACATCGAGTGCCTGAACAGCGCGAGAGGCTTGGTGGAGTGCGAGGAGGCGACCGCCCTGGCCAGAAAGCTGGTGGAGGAGTGTGCCGAGTTTTCGCGCCTCTCGCAAAGCCGTGTGTACGAGAACCTGAGCTTCCGTGCCAACGTGATAGCCTTCCTCAAGGCGATGGTGCTGTACGTGGCGCACGGCGAGGTATGGATGCCCGAGATGGAGGACTTTGTGCGATGGTCGCTGAAGTACGACTTGTGGTGCAAGATGAAGTTCTTTGGCGACGCTATCGAGGAACAGGAGTATGCCGGCGAGAAGAACAACCATCGGGGGCCTCAAAACTTGCTCGACTTGCTGCCCGAGGTCTTCACCCGCGAGGAGGCTGGGTTGATGCGTCAGCATCAGGGCGTCCGCCAAGGCTCGCTGAAGGCTATGTTGAGCAACTGGAAGAAGCGTGGATACATCGAAATCTATGGCGAGGAATTGCCGCCGCAAGACAACGGGCGACAACGATACGCCAAGACGGAGGCTTATCTGAGGGAACATCCACAAAAAAAGGGGTAGTCAGGTAATCAGGTAGTCAGTTAAAAATCTCGTCTTGTCATCCAGAACGAAACGTAGTGTAGTGAAGGATCTCGGGGGGCATAGCGCAGCCAAATGTGGATGCACACAAGATCCTTCGTCGCTAAAGCTCCTCTGGATGACAAGGGGAATGGAGAACTCATAACTCAACACTCATAACTCATAACTCAACACTCATAACTCATAACTCAACAATCATGACAAGAGGAATCAGAAACAACAATCCGCTGAACATCCGTCGGTCAGCCGACCGATGGGAAGGAACAGCCGCAACACAAACCGACAAATCGTTCGTGCAGTTCAAGACCATGGCTTATGGCTTCCGCGCCGCCTGGAAGGTGCTGGAGTCGTACTGGAAATATCACCACGACCTGTGCAAGGCCTTCAACGTACGAAACATCATCGCCCGCTGGGCACCGCCCACCGAGAACAATACCGATGCCTACATCCGCACGGTGTTGGGATGCACGGGCTTGGGAGGCAACGAAAGCTTCAGTCAGCCCTCGCGCGGCATAGGATACGAACGCCTGGAGTTGCTGGTAAGGGGCATGGCGGCGGTGGAGTGCGGCATCCCGTACAAGGAGGTGGATGTGCAGGCTATCCGCGAAGGCTTCGACTTGGCGTTCCCCGGCAAACGCTGGGACAGGCAACGGCGACTGATGCCCAAGCATGTAGCGGACATCGGCATATCGGTGATGCCGGATTTGAGGGGGACAACCTTCTGTGCCATGCCTGCCGACGACCCGCTGATGTGGGACGAGTATCAGGATTGGTAAGGCCTAAATGCTGTCTGCCTCTACATACCCGTTCATCACGGCATAGATGGTGAGCCCGGGCACGGACTTGATGCCCAGCTTTTCGGTGATGTTCTTGCGGTGGCTGATGACCGTGGTGAGGCTGATGTTCAGCTTCTCGGCTATCTCCTTGTTGATGAAGCCTTTGGTTATCAGCACCAGCACCTCGATTTCGCGGGCGGAGAGGTCGTGCTCCATCGGGGAGGGATGCGGATGCTTGCCTCCCTTCCGGTGCCCCCGTTCGTGCATCAGCAGGATGGATTTGGCCAATGCCTGCTCGTCTTCGTTGATGTTCAGGGTGGGCACACCGGCCAGTTGCGGCAGGTTCTCGCCACTGGCAAGCACGATGGCCCTGGGATGCCGCTCGCGGAAGAAGGAGGTGTGCTCGAAGTAGATTTGTGCCGACACGAAGTAATGGGCATACATGTCGGGTGTGTCGTCCACCAACTCGCCGAAGGAATGGAAAACGCGGATGGTGGCCATCGGAATGATTTCTTCCAACAGTGTCTGAAGACCCATACCCGAGAGGGTGTTCGAGTCGATGATGGCTATTTCGGGATTTTTCACCACAGATTATTGTCTTTTACCACAGATTACACAGATGGACACAGATTAAAATTTGATTATCTATCTGTGATAATCTGTGTAATCTGTGGTGAGTTTATAAAATACGTAAGTAAGCAGCCACGGCATCGGCACAGCGCTCGCCGTCGATACCGGCCGACACGATGCCACCGGCATATCCGGCTCCTTCACCGCAAGGGAAGAGTCCGCCCACGGTGAGGTGTTGCAACGTTTCGTTGTCTCTCACGATGCGGACGGGAGCCGAGGTGCGTGTCTCCATACCAATCATGCAGGCCTCGTTGGTGAGGAATCCGTGTGAGCTTCGCCCGAATTGCTGGAAGCCTTTGCTCAACCGGTCGCTGATGAAGTGAGGCATCCAGAAGTGCAGGGGAGAGGATACCAACCCGGGGCTGTACGACGAGGCAGGCAGGTCGTAGCTCAGCTTCTTGCGGGTGAAGTCCACCATTCGTTGAGCTGGAGCCGTTTGGCGCATGTTTCCTTGTTGCCAACAAGAGGCTTCGAGAGCTTCTTGTAGATGCATCATGGCAAGAGGTCCTTCACCATTGGATTCGATACCCAACTCTTCGTTTTTCATTCTTAATTCTTCATTCATCAAATCCTCCGGACGCAATTCCACCACCATGCCCGAGTTGCTCCATTTCCCGCCTCGGTTGCTGGGGCTCATCCCGTTCACCACTATCTGATGAGGGCCGCTGGCCGCAGGCACCACGAATCCACCCGGACACATGCAGAAGCTATACACGCCCCGGCCATCCACTTGAGTGACAAAGCTGTACTCGGCGGCAGGGAGATACTTGCCTCGGCCATTCTTGTTGTGATATTGGATTTGGTCAATGAGGTGCGACGGATGCTCCAAGCGTACACCCACGGCAATGCCCTTGGCTTCTATCTGGACACCATTATTATATAACCAACGATAGACATCGCGTGCCGAGTGACCGGTTGCCAAGATGACAGGGCCGCGGAAGGTCTTTCCGGTGTTCGTCTCGATGCCCACCACCTTCTCCTTCTCGATGATGAGGGCGTCCATACGGGTTTCGAAATGCACTTCGCCACCACATTCGAGGATGGTGTTGCGCATATTCTCGATGACACGTGGAAGCTTGTCCGTGCCGATGTGCGGATGGGCATCTACCAGGATGGAGGTGCTTGCCCCGTGTTGGCAGAAGACATTCAGAATCTTATCGACATTGCCACGCTTCTTGCTTCGGGTATAGAGCTTGCCGTCCGAATAGGCACCGGCACCCCCTTCGCCAAAGCTATAATTGCTTTCGGGGTCCACCTTGTGTTCGCGACTTATCTTGGCGATATCCACTTTCCGGTCGCGCACATTTTTGCCTCGTTCCACCACAATGGGGCGGAGGCCATGCTCAATCAAGCGCAGGGCTGCAAACAATCCGCCAGGGCCAGCACCCACCACGATGACTTGCGGCTTGCCTTCCACATTCTGGTAGGTAGTGCGCACGAATTCCTCGTCCTGCGGAAGTTCGTTGATGTAGAGCCTTACTTTCAGGTTCACATAAATGGTTCGTTGGCGGGCATCGATGCTCCGCTTCAATACACGGATGGCCTTGATGGTACGTGCATCAATTCCTTTGTCCTTACTAATGAAGAGCTTGATGCTCTGTTCGTTTACCGCTTGTTCGGGTAATACTCTTATTTGGAATTCTTGTATCATAATTTATCCAAACAAAGCACGGAAGGCTTCTTCCACTTTCCGTACGGGGATGATTTCTATTTTCATTTTCTTCGTATCGAGTCCCTGGAGGTTATGCTTCGGAATCAGGATGCGTTTGAAACCGAGTTTCTCCGCTTCGCTGATGCGTTGCTCGATGCGGTTCACGGGGCGGATTTCGCCACTGAGACCCACTTCGCCCGCCATACAGATGTCTCGGTCGATGGCTACATCCATGTTGCTCGAAAGGATAGCACTGATGATGGAAAGGTCGATGGCAGGGTCGTTCACCTTCAAGCCGCCGGCGATGTTCAAGTAAACATCTTTCTGTGCCAACTTGAAGCCCACACGTTTCTCGAGTACGGCCAGGAGCATGTTCATCCGTCGGAGGTCGAAGCCCGTGGCCGAGCGTTGCGGATTGCCATATACCGCCGAGCTGACCAAGGCTTGCGTCTCAATGAGGAACGGGCGTACCCCTTCGATGGCCGAGGCGATGGCTACTCCGCTCATTCCTTCGTGCTCGTCGGTGAGGAGGAGCTCGGAAGGATTGCTCACTTGACGGAGGCCGTTTTGGCGCATCTCGTAGATACCTAATTCGGCGGTACTTCCGAAACGGTTCTTGATGCTTCGGAGGATGCGGTACATATAGTGCTGGTCGCCCTCGAATTGCAGTACCGTATCGACGATGTGTTCCAATACCTTGGGCCCCGCAATGCTTCCTTCCTTATTGATATGTCCGATGAGGATGACGGGTGTGTTGCTCTCCTTGGCGAACTTCAGGATGGAGGCCGAACACTCACGCACCTGCACCAAGCTTCCCGGTGAGGAGTCGATGCCCTCGGTGAAGATGGTTTGGATGGAGTCGATGATGACCAAATCCGGGCGGGTATTCTTGATGTGTACATAGATTTGCTCCAACGACGTCTCGCATACAATCAAACATGCTGACGTTTGATGCGAAATGCGGTCGGCCCTTAGTTTAAGTTGGCGGGCGCTTTCTTCGCCGGATACGTAGAGTACTTTCTTGTCGTTCAGTTTCAGCACCGTCTGGAGGATGAGGGTGGATTTCCCGATGCCCGGCTCACCGCCCAGCAAGACAAGGCTTCCCGGCACCAATCCGCCTCCGAGGACACGGTTCAGTTCCTCGTCGTGCATATTGATGCGGGGTTCTTCGCCTCCGTGGATGTCGCTCAACGTCTGGGGTTGGCTCTTGGTAGGCTCTAAGATGGCGGCACCGTGACGGGCAGCAGGCGATTCCTTGCGCACAACTTGCTCTACATAGGTGTTCCATTGTCCGCACGAGGGGCATTTTCCTACCCATTTGGGCATATCCTGTCCGCAATGGGTGCATACGTATATGGTTTTTTCTTTGGCCATTTTATGGATGATATATATAGGTGCAAAGATAAGGAAAGTTTCCGATATATTAAAGATTTATGCTTTTAACGCAAAAAAATAGGAAAAAGTGATAGAATGTTAGAAAAAACTTTCTATATTTGCGGCATCGAATCCGAAAAAAGAGAGAATAATATACAAATGACAATGTACTATCTACATATCACGACCTCTATGATGGGGATGATGACCGCTACCACATCCTTCATGATGATGACCCCTCGGGGTTAGGATAGTATATATGTGTTTCTACGTGATACACGCTTATGGATGTAAGCAACAATCAATCAGTTTTATTAATTTTTGAATCTCAGGACTTGTCATTCTTCACTACGTTCAGAATGACACGTGTATATAATAATCAATCGTATGAAAGTATTGAAATTCGGCGGTAGCTCGGTAGGCTCCGTAAATAGCATTTTAAGTGTAAAAAAGATAGTTGAGGCCGTAGAAGAACCGGTCATCGTGGTAGTTTCGGCCTTGGGTGGCATTACAGACAAGTTGATTAAGACTTCGGAAATGGCCGCAAGTGGCGATGCCGCATACGAGAAGGAATACCGTGATATACTGAACCGTCACATCGAGATGGTATATACCGTCATCCCGGCAGGCGAGGCACGTGGAATCTTGCTCGACCAGGTGAATGAACTTTTGAGCGAGTTGAAGAATATCTTCCAGGGTATCTATCTGATTCGTGACCTCTCGCCAAAGACATCGGCTACCATCGTGAGCTATGGCGAACGCCTTTCGTCCATCATCGTGGCAAATCTCATCGAGGGTGCCGTATGGTATGATTCGCGTACATTCATCAAGACTGAAAAGAAACACTCCCGTCATATTCTCGACTCAGACTTGACCACTCAGTTGGTGAAGGCTACGTTCAATGAACTTCCGAAGGTGGCTCTCGTGCCGGGCTTCATTTCAAGCGACAAGAATAGTGGTGAAATTACTAATCTTGGGCGAGGTGGCTCGGATTATACCGCCTCCATCATTGCGGCTGCTCTTCAAGCAGAAGTATTGGAAATTTGGACAGACGTGGATGGATTTATGACTGCCGACCCTCGTGTCATCAGCAATGCTTACGTCATCAACGAATTGAGCTATGTGGAAGCGATGGAGCTTTGCAACTTCGGTGCGAAGGTGGTTTATCCGCCTACCATCTATCCGGCTTGCCACAACAATATACCTATTTTAATTAAGAATACCTTCAATCCCGATGCTCCAGGTACCATCATCGAGCAGGAAATCAAGGCAGAATCGAAGGCCATCAAGGGTATCTCGTCCATCAACGATACGGCCTTGATTACCGTGACCGGTCTTGGTATGGTGGGTGTCATCGGTGTGAACTACCGCATCTTCAAGGCATTGGCCAAGAACGGCATCAGTGTGTTTATGGTGTCTCAGGCTTCTTCGGAAAACAGTACTTCCATCGGCGTGCGAAATCAGGATGCCGAATTGGCTTGCGAAGTGTTGAACGAGGAGTTCTCGAAGGAAATCGAAATGGGTGAAATTAGCCCCGTATGTGCGGAAAAGAACTTGGCGACCATTGCGATTGTGGGCGAGAATATGAAGAAAACTCCGGGTATTGCGGGTAAGTTGTTCGGTACATTGGGACGAAACGGTATCAGTGTAATCGCTTGTGCGCAGGGTGCTTCGGAAACCAACATCTCGTTTGTGGTGGAAGAAAAGTATTTGCGTAAATCCTTGAACGTTATCCACGATTCGTTCTTCTTGTCTGAATATCAGGTGCTCAATCTCTTTATCTGTGGTACAGGTACGGTGGGCGATAGCTTGATTAAGCAGCTCGCAAGTCAACAAGAAAAGTTGATGAAGGAACGTGGCTTGAAGTTGAATGTGGTGGGCATTGCCAATGGTCATCAGGCGTTGTTCGACCGCGATGGCTTGGAGTTGTCCAACTATCGTGCTTTGCTCGACGAGAAGGGTACGGCATCCAGCCCTCAGATTATCCGCGACGAGGTGATTGGTATGAACATCTTCAACTCCGTGTTTGTTGATTGTACGGCCAATGCGGATGTGGCTTCGCTCTATAAGGATTTGTTGAATAATAACGTGTCGGTGGTAGCGGCCAACAAGATTGCGGCTTCTTCATCGTATGCCAACTATACCGAGCTGAAGCAGATTGCCCGTAACCGTGGCGTGAAGTATTTGTTCGAAACCAACGTAGGTGCCGGTCTTCCGATTATCAAGACCATCAACGATTTGTTGGCAAGTGGCGACAAGATTCTGAAGATTGAAGCCGTGGTGAGCGGTACGTTGAACTTCATTTTCAACAAGATAAGCGCCGATGTGCCGTTCAGTGAAACCATTCGTCTGGCGAAGGAACAGGGCTATTCAGAGCCCGACCCACGCATCGACTTGAGTGGTAAGGATGTGATTCGTAAGTTGGTTATCCTCGCTCGTGAAGCCGGCTATGTGCTTGAACAAGAGGATGTGGAAAAGCATCTCTTTGTGCCCGATGAATTCTTCGAAGGCTCATTGGACGATTTCTGGAAGAACATTCCGTCGCTCGATGCCGATTTCGAAGCCCGTCGTCAGAAGTTGGAAGAAGAGAACAAGCATTGGAAGTTCGTGGCAAAGCTGGAAGACGGAAAGGGAAGTGTATCTCTTCAGGAAGTGAGCCGGAGCCATCCGTTCTATGGCTTGGAAGGAAGCAACAACATCGTGCTTCTCACTACCGAACGCTACAATGAATATCCGATGATGATTCAAGGTTATGGTGCCGGTGCAAGTGTGACCGCGGCCGGTGTCTTTGCCGATATCATCAGCGTGGCGAATATTTAATGAATGAAGAATGAAGAATCCTTCGCTTTGCTCAGTAAATGAAGAATGCCTTGCGGATGGGATTCTTCATTCTTCATTCTTAATTCTTCATTGAATTATGAAACATATCATTATATTAGGAGATGGCATGGCCGATTGGCCATCCGCTTCCTTGGGAAACAAGACCTTGTTGCAACACTCGCATACTCCGTACATGGATTTGTTGGCTCGCAAGGGGCGGACAGGTCGGCTTATTACCGTAGCGGATGGTTTTCATCCCGGAAGCGAGGTGGCCAATATGTCCGTCATGGGGTATGACCTCCCGAAGGTGTACGAAGGCCGTGGCCCGTTGGAAGCAGCCAGCATTGGTGTGGAACTCCAACCGGGTGACATGGCGATGCGGTGCAACATCGTGTGCATCGAAGGAGAAATCCTGAAGAACCATTCGGCAGGTCATATCTCGACCGAGGATGCCGATGTCTTGGTGAAATACTTGCAAGAGCATTTGGGTAATGAGCGGGTGCAATTCCATACGGGTGTGCAATATCGCCACCTGTTGGTCATCAAGGGAGGCAACAAGCAGATAGATTGCACACCTCCGCACGATGTTCCTCTTCATCCGTTCCGTCCGTTGATGGTAAAGGCGGAAGTGTCCGAGGCACAAGAAACCGCCGATTTAATCAATGACTTGATTCTGAAATCGCAAGAGCTTTTGAAGAA
>JAFQBF010000044.1 GCA_017416735.1 Bacteroidaceae bacterium
CGTGTTGTATTTAGCAACTTGCAAGACAAATTCGCTGTAACAGAATTGTTCAAAGAAATCTCTGTTAAGGTTGCTGACCGTCCGGGTGGTTACACTCGTATCATCAAGACTGGTCACCGCTTGGGTGACAACGCAGAAATGTGTTTCATCGAATTGGTTGACTATGATGAAAACATGGCTAAGACAGCTGCTCCTAAGAAGACTCGTACTCGTCGCTCTAAGAAGAATGCTGCTGAAGCACCTGCTGCAGAAGAAGCTCCAAAGGCTGAATAATCTGTACCAAACTATATACTTAAAAGGCTGTAACTATCTGTTGCAGCCTTTTTTTTGCTCAAAGGTCAACATTTTGCTCCTTTTATTGTTAAATTTTGTAGTATTGATGGCTTGATTCGTAAAATAGGTTATCTTTGCAGGATAAAGTTTAATATGAAGAATGTGATGTTGCTCCTGTCGTTGCTGTTCATCTCTTTGTTTGTGTCAAATGCGATGAATGCTGCACTCTTTCCAGATATGGATGGAGTAGAGGAGTGTGTCGAAGCTTCCGGCTTTGAGGCTTGTGTGGATAACACAAAAGGATATATTATTCCAGCCTCAGATGCTACCTCGGAATCAGATAAGGCCTTTGCCGATGCGCAATCTTTGGCTGGTCAATTGCGGGTCGTATGTCGAACACAGCGGACCGTCAACTTTCAGATTTCTTTCTTGACTAAAGCTATGCTTTCGAGAACGGCAGTTCTTCTTTCGAGGGATTGTCTTTCGTCGTTGAATTCATACACTTCTATACCCCGTCGTAGTTGGGAGGTTTCTTCCGAACATTACATCTTCGAGATGCGACGCATCCTTATTTAGCGAATTCTTTTGTTGTATCTGCCGGTCATTAATCAGTTTGTGGCTGGAGACTTATGTACCTTTTATTGTTTAACAAAAGAATAATTTTCGAATATGATTCAATCTTTGAATGTGGAAGCTACTTTGCTTTCCACTGCACATCCTCATATATCCAAACATACAAGTACCCGTTCTCTTCTGGTATCGGCTGTAATCGGACTGACCGGAATATCGTCCATACTTGTTTCCGTTAGTACCAATGAATTGTCCACTACAATGAATATGGTATTCCTTACATTGGGCACCATCTTGATTCTGGTTTCTCTTTATCGCTTTTTCTGGAAGAGCAATGAAGTTGTTTATCTGCCTACAGGCAGTGTCGTATCCGAAGGAACCCGATACATTGATTCTTGTGATTTGGATACTATGGCTCGCCTGATTGAAGACAAGAATTTCAACCTTTCCGAAAGATTGTCTTTCAAGCATAGTGGCAATGGTCGTGTGGACTATCTTGTATCCAAAGACCGTCAGTTCGCAGCTGTTCAGCTGTTCCGTTTTGTACCTTATATGTATGAACCTGCTACGCAGGTCTATTATTATACCGGAGACGATGCTGCTGCTTTTGCGCGTTATCTCTGTACGAAAAGCAATTGATTTTCTGTGACTCTTTATGTTATGACAGGGAAAGGCTTTCTGTGAAGAGTTGTCTTTCCCATTAGAAACGTTAATGTGATAAATTGTTGGGATGGGGTTAGTCGTTGATGATTGGCCCCATTTTTTGTTCTTTTAACAGTATTTTTTTAATTTCCGTCATTGAAATCTATAACTTTGTCTTTTCTAACAATCGAAAAACGGAATATGATGAAGAAACTACTTTTGTTATTGATGGTGGCTGTTTCAATGTCTTCCTGTTACACCACTTCGATGAAAGGCAGTCCAGCAGCTGTGGCTGCGGGCTCCTCGATAGGTGGAGTGCTGGGTTCCATCGTTGGCGATCGGGCGGGTGGCTGGCGAGGCTCACAGTTTGGTGCACTGGTCGGAACGGTAGCCGGTGCAGCCATAGGTAATGCTGTGACCACTCCCCGGCAGGAAAAAGTGGTAGTGGAAGAGCGTTATCCGGAAAATGCTCCGACTGAACCTTATTATGCTCCTTCCGGACTCCGTGTGACGAATATCCGCTTTATAGACGATAACCGTAACCATACGATTGATGCAGGCGAAAACTGTAAGTTGGTGTTCGACATCGTCAATGAAGGCGATGTGTCGGCCTATAATATTACGCCGATAGTCGAAGAGGTCAGTGGAATGAAGCACATTGGCATTTCTCCGTCGGCACAGATATCCTATTTGCCGCAAGGTGACAAGGTTCGTTATACAGCCACAATAGCTGGAGGCAAGCGTTTGAAGTCGGGTGAAGCGGTGTTCCGTGTATATACCACCGAGAGCAATGGTGCGGTAAGCGTAACACAGGAATTCTCGTTACCTACTGCCAAAAGATAAAAAAGAGGTGGATGTGTTGAAATCACATCCACCTCTTTTTCTTTATTTCTTATATTTTTCCAACTCCGGCAGATACTTTTTGATGTCGCTGATTCTTGTGGCATCACTGGGGTGGGTACTCATGAATTCCGGTACGCTTGCTCCGCCACTGGCCGACATTTTTTGCCAGAAGGTTATGGCTGTGCTCGGGTTATATCCTGCCATAGTCATGAATATAAGCCCCATGTAGTCTGCTTCCGATTCATGCTTGCGCGAGAACGGGAGAGTTACACCATACTGGGCACCCAGACCATAGACCGTGTTCCCTATCTTCTGGATATTCGCCGATTTTTCACTCAAAGCCTGTCCCAAAATTTGTGCGCCGTATTGTGTCAGCAGCTGTTGGCTGATGCGTTCGTTGCTGTGCTTGGCTACAGCGTGAGCCACTTCATGCCCCACCACTACTGCCAACTCGTCGTCCGAGGAGCAGATTTTCAGCAATCCTTCATAGACCACAATCTTTCCGCCCGGCATACAGAATGCGTTCACCTGGTCATCCTTCACCAGATTGAATTCCCAAGCGAAGTTCTTCACCTCGTTGGCCAGTCCGTTTGCCTTCAGATAGGCTTCAGTAGCTGCAGCAATCTTCTTGCCTACACGGGTCACCATAGCTTTCCCTTTGGCATTGGTCGATGCCGGAGCCGACTTCATATATTCTGAATACTGTGTCAGGCTGGATGCCAACACTTCCGAATCGGACACTAACAACATTTGTTTTCTGCCTGTAACGGGCACACTTCCGCAACTGCTCAGCAAAAGCAGCGTACAGACCAATAATCCTGCAAATTTTTTCATATTGTTTATTTTCATTGTCTCTATACGTGTACGGGTTAATTTCTCACTGGTAACCGCAACCATATCCATTTTGGTATCAGTCGCCAGAAGAATACCAACAACCTATATTTCCAGTCGATGATGGCCACTCGTTTCTTTCGTTCGATGGCTTTCACGATGTCCTGTGCCACATTCGTTGCTTTCATCAGCATCGGGTAGCTGTCATCCTTCAGTAGGGGAGTGGCCACAAACCCCGGACGTATATCTGTGAAGCCGATATTCAGCTTCTGCATCCGTGCCAACTGGTCCAAGGCATCCATATAGATGTTTTGGAATCCCTTGGTGGCCGAGTAGGCCGCTGCTGCTCCCAGTCCTTTGGTTCCCGCGATGGAGCTGATGACTGCCAGATGACCATACCCCTGCTTCTCGAAGTAATGGTATGCTGCGTTTGTCATACGGATAAATCCTTCCACATTCGTAGCGGCAGTTGCCAGCTCGATGTCCGTTTGCAGGACATAATTCTGCTTGCCGATACCCGAACTTAAAAGAAACACGTCCATACCGCCTGTTTGTTCAATCAAGGCATGCAGCTTGTCGGCAGCATCCGGTTGTGTCACGTCCAGTACCTGTGCAGATACCTGTCCAGGTGCCTTTGAACGCAATGTTTCCAGTTCTGTCTCCCGTCTTCCGGCAATGCCCACCTTCCAGCCCTGGGCGATATAGATAAGCGCTACTTCGCGTCCGATGCCGGAGGTGGCTCCGATGATGATGATTTTTTTGTTCATGCTCTTGTTGTTTAGGCACGGATTACTTCACACACTCCATAGCCTGTGCCAAGTCGGCGATGATGTCGTCTGCATCTTCGATACCTACCGACAGGCGGATCAAGTCGGGAGCTACACCGGCTTCCAACAATTGTTCGTCGGTGAGCTGGCGGTGTGTGTGGCTGGCCGGATGAAGCACACAGGTACGGGCATCTGCCACGTGAGTCACGATGCAAGCCAACTTCAAGCTATCCATGAACTGGATGGCCTCTTCACGGCTACCCTTCAGCCCGAAAGCAATGACACCGCACGATCCGTTCGGCATATACTTCTTGGCCAGTTCATAATACTTGCTGCTCTTCAAGCCGCAATAATTCACCCAAGCCACTTGTGGATTGGCTTCTAACCATTCGGCCACCTTTTGGGCATTTTCGCAATGGCGAGGCATACGCAAGTGCAAGGTTTCCAGACCCAAGTTCAGCAGGAATGCGTTCTGCGGAGACTGGATGGAACCGAGGTCACGCATCAGCTGTGCGGTCGCCTTGGTCATATAAGCCATCTTTCCGAAAGCCTTCGTGTATGTCAATCCGTGGTAAGACTCGTCCGGGGTAGTCAGTCCCGGGAACTTGTCCGCATGCGCATCCCAGTCAAAGTTGCCGCTATCTACAATCACACCGCCCACGGCTGTTGCATGACCATCCATATATTTGGTGGTAGAGTGAGTCACGATGTCGGCACCCCATTCAAACGGGCGGCAGTTGATAGGTGTAGCAAAGGTATTGTCCACAATCAGAGGTACACCGTTCTTATGAGCTACACGGGCAAACTTCTCGATGTCCAGCACATCGATGCTCGGGTTCGAGATGGTCTCGCCGAAGAGCGCCTTGGTATTCGGCTGGAAAGCTTTCTGCAGTTCTTCTTCCGATGCATTGATGTCCACAAACGTACATTCGATGCCTAACTTCTTCATGGTCACGGCAAAGAGGTTGAATGTACCGCCATAGATGGTCGATGCACATACGAAGTGGTCGCCTGCCTGGCAGATGTTGAAGATGGCATAGAAGTTGGCTGCCTGTCCCGAAGAAGTCAGCATGGCACCCACACCGCCTTCCAGTGCCGCAATCTTGGCCGCTACCGCATCGTTGGTCGGGTTTTGAAGGCGGGTATAGAAGTATCCGCTGTCTTCCAGGTCGAACAAACGTGCCATCTGTTCGCTGGTATCGTATTTGAAAGTTGTACTTTGATAGATAGGGAGCACACGTGGCTCACCCTTGCTTGGTTTCCATCCTCCCTGTACGCAGAGAGTCGAAGGACTGAATTTTTTCTGTTCCATATATTCTTTGTTTTGTCTTTCTGGTTTTAAAACGATGCAAAAGTAAGAAATTCCTCTCATTTTGAAGCATATTATAAGGAATAAGTATTATTTTTGCATCAAATTAGATTTAGCAATATGGAGGAAGATATTAAATTCAATCATTTTATGCCTGCTCAGATACGTTTCAGTGATGTCGATCAGTTCGGGCATGTCAATAATTCGGTTTATTTCTCGTTGTACGACTTGGCGAAGACCACCTATTTCAAGGATGTGTTGAGCTTGTCGGAATGGGGCGATGTTGTGGTTGTAGTGGCCAACATCAATGCCAATTTCCTGATGCCGGTTTTCTTCTCGGACAGCATCGAGATAGAAACTGCTACTGTTCAGTTGGGTAACAAGAGCTTTACCTTGTTGCAGCGTGCGGTGGTAAAGGGTACGGGCGAAGTGAAGTGCGAATGCCGTACCACTTTGGTGATGTACGACTTGTTGTCCAAGGAACCTACACCTATACCGGAACATTACAAGAATGCCATCTGCCGTTTCGAAGGCAAGACCTTGGAAGAATTGGCGAAAAAATAATTTTTATTTTTGGAAAAGACGTATGGAAGTGGGTGTGCATAATAACACATCCACTTTCTTTTTGTCGTGTCATTTCTCGGACGGAGTCCTCAACAACTTGTATAAGATGATATAAGAAAAGAGGGCACATCTTCCGATGTACCCCCTCTATTTAATCAGCTATGTTATTATTACTTATTCAGCTTCGTCATAACCCCAAGTCTGTTCCAGTTCCGGGTCAGCTGTCAAAACTGCTACATTGCCCAGGCCAACAGCTATGCCGAGACCGAACGGGTAAAGTCATCGGTAGGTCATACCACTTTGCATAAGATTGTAATCGTGTACCGTGGGATGGAGATGGTGGTGTGCGAGGAAATTCCTGCATCCTGATTAATCCTTTCGTAGGTCAGAACTTGTCCCTATAGGAATAAGTACACGGGGAACTATGTCCTGCTATAAATAACTATGGCACAGTGCATTAAAAAGAGGCAGTGGACGGTAGTATAATTTTAAGGAATGAGGCACAGCCTATTCTTGAAGGGATATGCCAAGTTTTGTTCTACCCTGTTTCTACCCAAAAGGATTATTAGGCTCTAAAAAAGTGTCTTCACCTTTCATGGCAAACGTGAAGACGTTTTCAAAAAACGCCGTCGCCATGTATTCAATGTATTCATTGTCTTCGCAAAAAACTGAATACTTCACCTTCTTCGAGGTCTTGAATTTTGAAAATTGTTATAATATAATTATACTATTAATATATAAATATTTATATATTAA
>JAFQBF010000045.1 GCA_017416735.1 Bacteroidaceae bacterium
GTGACTACAACGCATACGTTGACCACTTGTACGACAACACCATCTTCGCCAACGAAGCCAACCTCGAAAAGTTCCTCAAGAAGCCAAGCGTGAAGGCTATCGATGCCGACTTGATGAAGCAGTTCGTGGAAGCCAAGTTTGCCCTCGGCGACAAGTTGATGAAGGCTCGCGCCGAAGCGATGGTAGGTATGGACCTCCTCCACAAGACATACGTTCGCGGTTTGACCGAAATGTATGCACCGGAACCGAAGTCACCGGACGCTAACTTCACGATGCGTTTCACATACGGTAGCGTGAAGCCTTACGAGCCGAAGGACGGTGTCCACTACAAGTTCTACACCACCTTGAAGGGTGTCATGGAAAAAGAAGACCCGACTAATCCTGAATTCGTGGTTCCTGCCAAGTTGAAGGAACTCTACGAAGCCAAGGACTTCGGTCGCTATGCAATGGCCAACGGTGAAATGCCTGCTTGCTTCTTGACAACCAACGACATCACCGGTGGTAACTCAGGTTCACCGGTTATCAACGGTAAGGGTGAATTGATTGGTTGCGCATTCGACGGCAACTGGGAATCGTTGAGTGGTGACATCAACTTCGACGACAACCTCCAGCGTTGTATCGCCGTAGATATCCGCTACGTGCTCTTCATCCTCGACAAGTTGGGCAACTGCGGTCACTTGATTGACGAAATGACCATTGTAGAATAATATACGCGATTGAGTATATTCACATAATCACTTCCGGCACTCCGCGCTGAAATTCAATCAGTTGGAGTGCCGGAAGTCTGTTTATAGCCACCTGTTATTTTGTTGACAGGACGTGGATTGTTTAAAACGCCTTCACGTTTTACTCCAAACGTGAAGGCAAAAAATAATTATGTGAAGGCGTACCGAAAAGTTGCTGAAACATTTTATATTCAAAAGGACAAGCATTTTTTCACACTTTCGCTTGCATTTCCAAAATCTTTCCCTACCTTTGCAAAGTCTTGTTTCCGCCACCTCCACTTGCGAGGGAACGGATGAAAAGGGAATCAGGTGAAAGTCCTGAACAGTCCCGCTGCTGTAAGCCTCATCTTAAAGATTGAGTTTACTTAATTCTCCTGGCCACTGCCTTTGTATAAAGGTGGGAAGGCAAAGTAAACAGAGGCAAGTCAGAAGACCTGCAAGACAGAAGTCACGCTTCGTGCTTTCGAGGAAAGAGCAGGAAGAACGCGCAAGAATGTGAATACTTTTAATTTTTTGGTTTATGAAGAAACTGAACCCTGCCTTTCGTGTATGGGTATGTCGGCTCGTTATGGTCGCTCTGTTTCCTTCCATAGCTTCGGCTCAGGAGCAGAAAGACTCCATCAACGGTAAGGTGCATCAACTGGATGCCGTCACCGTGACCGCCCGACGTATGCCCGCCAAGATCACCTCCACCACCTCCGTACAGGTGCTTCGCAAGGAGGACTTGAAGAACCTCGGCCTGCAAAACATGGGCGATGCCGTGAAGCGCTTTGCCGGTACCAATGTGCGCGACTACGGGGGCATTGGTGGCTTGAAGACCGTCTCCGTACGAAACCTCGGGGCTGCCCATACGGCGGTGAGCTACGACGGTGTGGCCATCAGCAACACACAGGCAGGTCAGATAGATATCGGTCGCTTCTCGTTGGACAATGTGTCGAACCTCTCACTCGCCATCGGACACGATGACAATTTGCTTCAATCGGCCAAATTGTTTGCCTCGGCTGGAGTGCTGAACATCGAGACGGAAAAACCTCACTTCGAGGACGGACGAAGCACCTTCACCCAAGTGCAGATGCGTGGAGGCTCCTTCGGCTACCTCACTCCTGCCCTCCGCCATTGGCAGAAGCTTGGTGAACGGACACGACTCTCGGTGGATGCCAACTATCTGCGGGCGGACGGTGACTATCCCTTCGAGCTGAAGAACGGAAGCCTCGTGACCGAAGAAGAGCGAATCAACTCCGATGTGGAATCTTGGCAAGGCGAAGTGAACCTCTTCCATACCTTCCGTGATAATAGCGAACTCTCCGCCAAGGCCTATTACTACAAGAGCGAACGGGGATTGCCAGGAGCCATTATCCTCTACAATTCCGCCTCCGACGAACGGCTTTGGGACGAGAACTTCTTCGCCCAAGCCCGATACAAGAAGGTATTCTCATCGGAATGGAGCCTTCAGGCACAAGGAAAGTACAACTACTCGTGGAACAAGTACGAGGACTTGGGAGCGCAATATACAGGTGGCAAGCAGACGGACACGAACCGTCAGAAGGAATACTACCTCTCGGCATCGACCCTCTACCGCCCCATCGACTGGTTGACCTTCTCGCTCTCGCAAGACGGAGCCATCAACAAGCTCCACACCAATGGAGTGAAATCACCGGAGCCTACACGATACACTTCGTTGACGGCACTGAACGCCCGCATCCAGACGAAGCAAGTGAAGGTATCGGGTACTGTAGTGGCCACCTACATCACCGAGGAAGTGAAAGCCGGAAACACTCCCGAAGACCGCAAGCGTCTCTCGCCCGCCCTTTCGGCTTCGTGGCAACCGTGGGAGAAGGAACAGTTCTTCGTGCGTGCCTTGTACAAGAATACCTTCCGTGTACCGACGTTCAGCGACTTGTATTACCTCCGCGTGGGAAACACGAACCTGAAACCGGAAAAGGCAACGGAATATACCCTCGGATTGACCTGGAGCGGCAAACCGTTCGGCTTCACCGATTTCGTGTCGATTACCGTGGACGGATACTACAACGAAGTGAAGGACAAGATCATCGCTTTCCCAAGCACCTATGTATGGAAGATGCAGAACTATGGCAAGGTGCGCATCACGGGTATCGACGTGACCATGGCCACCGCCATCCCCTTCGGGCGGAAAGTGAATCTGAACCTCAGTGGCAACTACTCTTGGCAGAAGGCGCTCGATGTGACCAACCGCGAGGCGAAGAACTACAAGCATCAGCTTCCGTACACACCCGAGCACAACGGAAACGTATCGGCCACATTGGAAATGCCTTGGGTGAACATCGGCTATACGGTGACGATGGTGGGCAAGCGATATTACTTGGCACAGAACATCAAAGCCAACGAAATAGACGGATACAACGAGCATACGGCTACCCTCTGGAGGGAATTTCCGTTCAAGGGATGCAAGCTTCGCCTGCAAGCGGAGGTCATCAACCTGACGGATGCACAATACGATGTCATCAAGTATTATCCGATGCCAGGACGCTCGTGGAGATTAACAGGAACATTCAACTTTTAAAACCATAAAAACATGAAAACAAGAAGTATTTTAATGACCGCACTTTGCTCGCTGATGCTGGGCATGGGGTTCGCCAGCTGTAGCGACGATGATGAACCGGAAACCATTATCGAACCGACAGAATATCCCACCTATATTCTGAACGAAGGACACTGGGGAGCCAACAATGCAGGTATCGCTATGTTCGTACACCCCTTCTATGAAATTGTTACCGAAGACGCTTATCTGAAAGCCAACGGAACAAAAATGGGCGATGTGGCCAATGCCATGATGGAAGAAGACGACAATATCTATGTGGTGTTGAACGGCTCAAAATATGTGGCACGCCTCGACCTCAACGTCAAGGAACAAGCCCGCTATACCTTCCCCGAAACCGAAGGCGCGCCCCGATGCATCGACGTGGAAGACGGTTATGCCTACGTGACCCAATACGGCGGACAAGTGAGCAAGTTGAACATCAAGGACATGACCTCGGCAGGTACCTTCAAGAGAGGCGACAACTTGGAAGGCATCGTGGAAAAGGACGGCAAGCTCTATGTAGCCAACTCGTATGCCGTGGACGGCTCTAACAATTGGATTTACAACAAGGAAGTATTCGTCATCGATGCCAAGAACATGACCTTGGAAAAGACCATCGAAGTGGTGGACAATCCGACCAAGATGTACGAAATCGACGACCAGATTTACCTCATCTCGGCCGGGAACTATGCCGATGTGGCAGGAGCTCTTCAGGTCATCGACCCGAAGACAGGCACTTCGAAAGTCATCCTCAACGATGTGACCAAAATCACCGAAGGGCTCAACGGATTGATTTACGGAGTTCGCTCTACATACGATGCCAACTGGCAACTCACCAACTCGTTCTTCACTTACAACCCGAAGACGGGAGCCATCAGTGAAACATCTTTCTTGCAGGATGCCCCATCGTCATTCGCCACCGATGCCATCTACCTGCTCGAAGTGGATGAGCCCAACTTCATCTACGTAGGTACTACCGATTATCAGAATACCGGCACCATCTATACATTCGACAAGGAGGGGAAATTCTTCCATTCATTCGATTGTGGTGGCATCAATCCGAGTGCCATGATATTTGTGGATTAATTATGAAAAAATTCCTACTATCTGCCCATATAGGATTCATGGTCTTGCTCCTCGCCGCCTGTGGTGGAGGGGGCAAGACTTCTTCGGCTCTTGGCCAAGAGGAAATCATCCCCCTGAAATATGCCGAAAATCTCACATTGATAAAGGGTAACGGCTACACGGAAGCCCGCCTCCGCAATCCGTGGGACACTACCAAAGTGCTCCACACCTATATCCTCGTGGAGAAGGACAAGCCGATGCCCGACCACTTGCCCCCTGGCACTATCGTCCGCACTCCGTTGAGCAAGGCATTGGTATATACGGGTGTGCATTGTGCCCTCATCCACGAATTGGGGATGGTGAAGAGCATCGGAGGCATCTGCGAACTGCAATACATCAAGGTGCCCGAAATCATCGAGGGATGCCGGAAGGGAACCATCGTCAATGCCGGCGAAGGGACGAATCCCGACATCGAGAAAATCATCGACCTGCATCCCGATGCCCTCCTACTCTCGCCCTACGAGAATAGCGGCGGACACGGACAGGTGGAGAAGCTGAAAGTGCCCATCATCGAGTGTGCCGACTATATGGAGACTTCTGCCTTAGGCAGCGCTGAATGGATACGTTTTTATGGTTTACTCCTCCATCAGCAAGCCAAGGCGGACAGCATCTTCGCCATCGTCGAGAAGAACTACAACGAGCTGAAAGCCCTTGCCTCCTCCCAAGCCAAGAAACCGAAGGTGATGTGCGAACTGAAGAGCGGTTCGGCTTGGTATGTACCCGGAGGACGAAGCACCACGGGCAAGCTCTACAAGGATGCCGGAGGCGATTACCTGTTCGACTCCTACCCCAATAGCGGAGCCGTCCCCCTGAGTTTCGAGACGGTGTTCGACAAGGCTCAGGATGCCGATGTGTGGCTGATGAAATACAACCAGGCATCGGACAAGACATTAAGCGGAATCCGGGAGGATTATTCGCCTTACGCCAACTTCAAGGCATTCAAAGAACGGAACGTGTACGGATGCAATACGGGTTATCACACCTATTATGAAGATTTCCCCTTCCATCCCGACTTGGTATTGAAGGATTTGATAAAAATCTTCCATCCAAGCCTCCTTCCGGAGTATGATTTGAAATATTTTAGTAAATTAGCGGAGTGAACAACAAAGGAACCACATACAGCATCGCATTGACCGCCCTCATCGTAGCATTGACGGGATGCAATCTCTTCTTCGGATCGGTGGACATACCGGCCGAAGCCATCATCCGCA
>JAFQBF010000008.1 GCA_017416735.1 Bacteroidaceae bacterium
CAGTATCGGCGATTATGTCCTGACGGGAGGGGAGCTGGCAGCAGCCGTCATTGCCGATGCCGTGGTACGTATCATCCCGGGAGTCATCAGCGACGAACAATCGGCTTTATCCGATTCTTTCCAGGACAATCTTCTGGCTGCCCCCGTCTATACCCGTCCGGCTGAGTACAACGGATGGCGAGTGCCCGACATCCTCCTTTCGGGTCACGAAGCCAAGATTAAGGAGTGGGAATTGCAGCAGTCATTGGAGCGTACCCAGCGTTTAAGACCGGATTTGTTAAAGTAATCAATCCAAACAAAATCTATCCGTGTTCACTTTTGGAAACTAACCGAATTGAACACGGATTTTCTTTGCCTTGTCCTCGACTCCTTTCTATATCCATCCGTTCAATCCTCCTCTCTTGCCATCCGATTCGCCCAATCAAGCCTTGCGATAAAAAGGGAAGTTTTTGCAAAAACATCCCTTTTCATCGGAAGTTTTTACCTTTTAACAATTCAATTAATTGCATACACAACTATTTTTCAGATATTCGAACAACGGGTGTAAGGAATAAGAAAACCGCAAAACTGACCCTTGAAATCAGCCTTGCGGTTCGCTTCTTTTCTTGGTAATAATATCAGACAATCAATCCTCCGATGATATCCTTTACAGAAGTAAATCCGTGACGGTCGAGATAGTCATTGATTCCTTCCGAAACTTTGACAGTAACAGCCGGGTCAATGAAGTTGGCCGTACCGATTTGGATAGCCGATGCACCTGCCAACAGGAACTCAACCGCATCCTTCCAGTTCATAATTCCGCCCAATCCGATGACAGGAATATTTACTGCTTTTGAAACCTGCCAAACCATACGGAGAGCGATAGGTTTCACGGCTGCTCCACTCATACCGCCTGTAATGGTAGAAAGGACAGGACGACGCTTTTCAGCATCGATGGCCATACCCAAAAGCGTGTTGATTAACGACACACTATCGGCACCGGCACCTTCTACCGCACGGGCTATTTCGGTGATGTCAGTCACGTTCGGCGAGAGCTTCACGATAAGGGTCTTCTTGTACACCTCGCGAACGGCCTTCACCACTTCCGAAGCACCCTTGGCTGTTACACCAAAAGCCATACCACCCTGCTTTACATTTGGACAGGAGATGTTCAACTCGATGGCCGGAATGGCATCCAGCGCATTGATTTTCTCTGCCGTCTGTACATAATCCTCAATGGCCGAGCCTGACACGTTTACAATCATATTGGTGCGGATGTCCTTTATCTGCGGATAAATCTCGCTGATAAAGTAATCTACGCCCTTGTTCTGGAGTCCTACGGCATTCAGCATACCCATCGGAGTTTCCGCCATACGCGGATAAGGATTGCCCTCACGACGATGAAGCGTGGTTCCCTTTACAATGATACCACCAATCTTTTCAAGGTCCACAAAGTCCTCGAATTCCTTTCCATATCCAAATGTACCCGATGCGGTCATTACCGGATTAGAAAGCTTCAAATTGCCTATGTTAACGCTTAAATCTGCCATAATAACTTCTTAATATTAAATACAGGACCATCTTTACATACACACAAGTGACCTTCGTCGGTATTTTCCACGCAACAGAGGCAAGCACCTACACCACAAGCCATCGTATTCTCCAACGAGACTTCGCATTCGATGCCATTCGCCTTCGCATATTTGGCAACCGCCATCATCATTGGCTTAGGGCCACAAGTATAAATCATATCGAACTTCTGAGCCTCCAAAACGCTGTGCTGGGTGACATATCCCTTTTCACCCATACTTCCGTCTTCGGTGGTCATATAGACATCACCCAACTTCTGGAACTCATCCAGCTGAAGCAAGTCCTTGGAAGAGCGTGCACCCAAGAGGAATGTCGGCTTATAGCCCATTTCAGCAAGCGTAGAGCCAAGCATCAACATCGGGGCTGTACCCACTCCCCCGCCTACCAAAAGAGGCTTTACAGAGGCTTTATCCTGAGGTAGGGTATAGCCATTGCCCAAGGGGAGGACCACATTGACCACGTCACCTTCCTTTACGGTAGCCAACTTGCGGGTACCATCGCCCACTAATTGAACCAGGAACCAAACCTCATTCTTTTCTTTATCCACAAAGTTGATGGAGATAGGACGACGCAAGAATGTAGTAGTCGATCCGTCAATGCGGATTTCAGCAAATTGTCCCGGCACCATCTCCGGCAACGGATTTGCGTGTGTCATCTTAATCAAAACATAGTTGGCGTGCAGACGAGTGTTCTGCGTCACCACTAAGTCCAAAATATATTTCTTCATATATATAATATAATTAGGTAAATTCGATTCTATTGCAAATATACACGAATTTACCTAATTGTAAGTCATTTCAAGCTTATTTTTCGGGACGGAAGGTCTCATAAGTGCCATTATCGAAGAAAATTCTTATTTCAGTGATTTTCTTGGCAGGCTTTTCGATGTACTTAATCTCCTCACGCACAACCTCTTTCGGTACAAAAACAGGGGTTTTTGAAGCCATTTCCTTGCGATTTTCGCGTTCGTCCGTCCCCTCGTGCGTAAAAAACGCACTCTCGTCGAACAAAGACACCCCCGAAATGCCAGCTTCACCCGAGTTAAACACTTCCGGCTGGCCTTCCATTTCTCCTTCACCATAAATGAGCCAAGGAAGATTCACATAACTACAAGCCTTGTGGATTTTCATTACCACATCCAAACTGGGATTGTTCCTGCCATTGAGTATATGGGACAAAGAAGAAGGGGACAAGCCTATCTTTTCAGCGAATTGACCTGCCGTCATCTCTTCTTTCTGCATTATTTGGGTTATTCTATCCTTCATTTACAAAAGTATTTCACGTTTTCTTTGCGATTACAAAGGTAAAGACTTAAATTCAAACTTGCAAACTTTTGATTCTGAAATGTAAATTATATATTTGTATATTCACGTATAGTTCCGTATATCTACAAAATTAAATTCTGATAAACTCCTTTATGTTTTCTATTCTATCATTACTTAAATAAAACAACATTAAAATTTGGTTATCAATAGATTATAAAACAAACAAACCTAAATTTTAACTTTGTAATCCCACTTTCACTACTACATTCACTCATCTTATAAGAGCTACTTTAATCAATCAGACAATTTTTATTGGTTTTCAATAAATTATAAGCTCAAAAACGTAACTACATATTCATTCATACACATTTATCATCTTGAATTTACATTTAAATTATCCTATTTTACATATTAAAAATACCGCCTTTTACATTTGTATTTCTTCTGTTTTTACCTCATTCTTCCTGTTCTTTACATCTGTAATTATACAAACATAAATACTAATAAGTGCTAAGTGTGAATTTTCGTGTTAGAAAAGTAAATCTATCTTTTTCACTATATTGAATTGAGTACAAAACGACACTGGATTGTTATTTACTCCTATCAATATTAAGACCCATATCTCTTGCCACTCGACGGCTGAAAGGAGGAAGGAGCCTGGAAATGCTTTACTATGCGCCACTGAGATTTTTCGCTACGCTCTAAATGACAAGAATAAAGGGTAACAATAAAATCCTTCGAAAATTCACGCATAAACGGGCGATTCACCGCAAATATTCAATTCTCAGAAGCTAAAAATAGAGATAAATCACTGAAAGACACCCGTTTAACGCAATATTTAAGCATTAATCAAAGGATTCATCTGGAAAAAAGAAGAGGAAACACGGTTTCATTCTACCTAAATGTCAAGAATATTCTTAATATTTTCATTCCTGGCTCTTTCCCTCCAACCGACACATAAAAAGAAGAACAGGAAGCCTGACCTTCATCAAACCTCCTGCTCTTCTCTTCATAATCTCAAAAATATCAATGCAAAATTTTATAGACAAGTTCACGAAGCAAGTCACCATCACTCAAGGATGAATTCTCCACTCCTTTCGACTTGGCATCACAGTAACGAATCTCACCAATTATCTGCATACATTTTACCCCACTATACACCCGCATCGCAGCGATGTATTCACGGGCTTGCCAAGATGATTTCAATCCCAACTGATTGGCTATTCCTTGTTCTGATTTTTCAGGAGCATAATAAGCAAGCATCAGATTCGAGAAGAAACCGAACAATACGGAAAGCGTCATCTGTATCGGATTGGTCTTCGGATTCTCGGCAAAGTACTTGATAATCTTGTTTGCCTTCAATACATCCTTCGTAACCAATGCTGACCTAAGCTCAAAATTATTGTAATCTTTGCTTACACCGATATTCCGTTCAATCTGTTCGGGAGTGATACGTCGCACACCCTGCGGAAGTGTGATGACCAACTTCTCCAACTCCCCTGCCATACGGTTCAAATCCGTGCCTACAAACTCCGCCATCATCTCCGAAGCCTTGGGTTCTATGTCCACCTGCTTACGCTTCAAATAAGACGTGATGAAGCCCGGAAGCTGACTGTCCTTTATCTTCTTCGACTCGAAAAGAACCCCTACCTTGTCAATCTCAGCAGCCAGTTTCTTGCGTCTGTCCAGCACTCCGTTTTTATGACAAATCACCAAGATGGTGGACATCAGAGGCTGCTTCAAATAGAAGGAAAGTTCTTCCATCTTCTTTACATTTTGAGCCTCCTTCACAATGACTACCTGATGCTCCGCCATCATCGGATAACGCTTGGCCGCATTGATGATGGTCGCTATATCCGTATCCGAGCCATACAGAACAGTCTGGTTGAACTCTTTCTCCTCCTCCGTCAGCACCGTCTGGGCAATGTAATCCGAGATACGGTCGATGTAATAAGACTCCTCACCCATCAAGTAATACACCGGCTTATAGACACGGTTCTTCAAGTCACGGGCTATTTCTTCGTATGTTGTTTCCTTCGCCATCTTACCACTCGTATTTCAAATGTTTCACCGTCCTCTTTTCTTCAATAATTACACGCATCGCATCAATTCCAATCCGCACGTGGTCTTCCACATACCGCTCTGTCACGAGCTTGTCGCTCGCCTCTGTCTTCACCCCTTCGGGAATCATCGGCTGGTCGGACACCAACAACAAGGCTCCTGTCGGGATGTGGTTATAGAATCCGCAGACAAAGAGCGTGGCCGTCTCCATATCCACACACATCGCACGGGTCTTCAACAAGTATTCCTTGAAAGCCTCATCGTGCTCCCAAATGCGTCGGTTGGTGGTATATACCGTCCCCGTCCAATAGTCGTGTGCATTGTCGCGGATGGTGGACGACACCGCACGTTGCAACATAAATGCCGGCAAGGCAGGCACTTCGGGCGGATAATAGTCGTTCGACGTACCTTCGCCACGGATAGCAGCCAAAGGAAGGATAAAATCCCCTATCTTGTTCTTCTTGTCGATGCCTCCACACTTTCCTAAAAACAAACAAGCCTTGGGCTTGATGGCACCCAACAGGTCCATAATGATGGCTGCATTCGGACTTCCCATACCAAAGTTGATGATGGTCATTCCATTGGCCGTGGCCGAAGTCATATTGGCATCATACCCCAACACGGGCACACCGAAACGCTTGGCAAAAAGCTCTACATATTTGTCGAAATTAGTCAACAAGATATATTCCGAAAAGTCTTCCAACGGTCTTTTGGTATATCGCGGAAGCCAGTTTTTCACGATTTCTTCTTTTGTTTTCATCTTCTTTTGTATTTTTGCACAAGATTATAACAACCTCATCTTGCAAATTTAGTAAATGTTACCGTTAAACTTGCCATCTTATCCTGCGAAAATACAGGTGCGGAACGGAAAAAATGTGATTTTCGACCCATTGAGACGGAAGTTCGTGGCTCTCACCCCCGAAGAATGGGTGAGACAGCACTTCGTACACCTGTTGACGGAGGTGAAAGGCTATCCGAAAGGATTGATAGGAAACGAGGTACAACTGGATCTGAACGGCACGAAGAAACGTTGTGACACGGTGCTGTTCGACAAGGACTTGAAGGCTCGTATGATTGTGGAATACAAGGCACCGCACGTGGAAATCACCCAAGCGGTGTTCGACCAGATTACACGCTATAATATGGTATTGAAGGTAGAATATCTCATCGTGAGCAATGGCCTCCGCCATTATTGTTGCCGCATCGATTACCGGACAATGAAATATGTGTTCTTACCGGATGTTCCGGAGTATGGGGAGTTATAAAGAAGGCCCGCTTAGGCGAGCCTTCTTCATAACTTACTTATTTCTTACCTTTTTCCTTCTGTTCTGTTACCACGCCTGCCAATTCAGGGTCCACCATAATACGACCGCAATATTCGCAAACGATGATTTTCTTACGTGAACGGATATCCAACTGCTTCTGAGGCGGAATCTTGTTGAAGCAACCCCCACAAGCGTCACGCTGAACATAAACCACACCCAAACCATTGCGTGAGTTCTTGCGGATACGCTTGAAAGCCTGCAACAAACGCGGTTCGATAGTGGTTTCCAACACCTTGGCCTTTTCGCGGAGCTTTTCTTCTTCCTGCTTGGTTTCCGATACGATTTCTTCCAGCTCAGCCTTCTTGGCTTCCAAGTCCTTCTGTCTTTCTTCCAAAGCCTCTGTGCTGCGTTCTATTTCTTCGTTCTTTGCCTTTTCGGCAGCCAACGCTTCGCGGATGCGCTTTTCGCAGAGTTCCACTTCCAAAGACTGGAATTCGATTTCCTTGCTCAACACGTCATACTCACGGTTGTTGCGCACATTGTCCTGCTGTGCCTTATACTTTTCGATAGAAGCCTTGGCTGTCTCGATTTCAATGCGCTTGGTAGCCACGTTTGCCTTCAAGTCAGCAATGTCGTTCTGAATCTTTTCGATACGGGTACTCAAACCGGCCACTTCGTCTTCCAAGTCCTGCACTTCGAGCGGAAGTTCACCGCGGAGAGTCTTGATTTTGTCAATTTCAGACAGCATAGTCTGCAACTGATAGAGTGCCTTCAGCTTCTGTTCCACGCTCATTTCGCTGGGGTCTTTCTTTGATTCTCTTGCCATAATTTCTTACAAGTATTTAATGGGATTGGTGTTCACCCGTGTCATTTGCACGTCCACTTCCGGACACAAATCCCGTATGATTGAATAAAATATTTCTTGGGTATATTGCTCGCTTTCGTAATGGCCTATTTCAGCCATCAGCATCTGATTATCATAATGGAAATAATCGTGATACTTCACCTCGCCCGTGATGAACACATCGGCTCCGCACCCCGCCGCACGGGATGCCAGGAAAGCTCCCGAACCTCCACACAAGGCCACCTTCTGAATCAAACGGCCTGTCAATCGGGTATGCTTCACACAGCCCACCTCGAAGATTTTCTTGATGCGTTTCAGGAACTCCAGTTCCGTTTCCGGCTCTTCCAATTCCCCGATTACACCCGAACCCACCTGATTCCAAGTATTCTTCAGCGGATAGAGGTCGAATGCCGGTTCTTCGTACGGATGTGCGCCGAGCAATGCCTTTATCACCGCCCCCTTACGGAAGGCCGGCAAGATGGTTTCCACACGCACTTCGGCCTCGGTATGAAGTTCGCCCACCTGTCCACAGAAAGGATTCGCTCCTTCCATTGCCCGGAAAGTACCCTCTCCTGCCAGGTTGTAGCTGCACGAGTCGTAGTTGCCTATGCAACCGCATCCGGCATCGAACAAGGCCTTCCGTACCTTTTCAGCGTGTTCCGTCGGTACGAAAGTCACGAGTTTCAGCAGACATTCCTCCTTGGGTTCCAAGATGCGAACATTCTTCAAGCCTATCTTTTCGGCTATCTTGTAATTCACTCCGCCCGGAGCATTATCCAGGTTGGTGTGTGCCGAATACATCACAATATCGTTACGAATAGCCTTGAGGATACACCGTTCGATGTAGTCACGTCCGGTGATGGACTTGTAGCCCTTGAAGATGAGCGGATGATGCGACACGATGAGGTTGTATCCCAACGTTACGGCCTCATCCACCACGGCTTCAGTAACGTCCAGACACAACAAAGCCCCTGTTGCTTCCGCTTCTGTCAGTCCAATTTGCAGTCCGGCATTGTCGAATCCGTCTTGCAAAGGCAGAGGCGCGAACCTTTCAAGGGCAGCTATTATCTCCTTAATTTTCATTTGTCCGCGAAAATTTGGTGCAAAGATAAGGATTTTGATTGAAATGAAGAAGAAAAAGAACTTATATTTTACTTATACCCCCTCGACACCACCTTATTCATCAGCGCATAGCGTTCGTCCACCACCTCCGTAGTAGGAAAGAAGGTGATGTAGATGCGCCACTCCCCTTCCTGAAAGACGAACCTCCGTGTGGCCAGCCCTTTGTGGATAAGTGCCAGTTTGCTATGGATGAATGTCTCCAGTCCTTCGGGCATCACACTCCCCTTGCGTTGCATCTCGGCAGTAACGAAGAAGCCGGGCGTTTGCATCCCGGCTATCATTTTCCAAACTTGTTCTTCCATTGAGTTTATTCGGCAGGTGCCCACTTGCAGCGCACCGGAGAAACGATCGCTCCTTCTTCCTTGAGCTGCTTCATCGCCTTGTCCACTTCCTTCTTGTCCAGTCCACTGAGTTCAGCTATCTTGCCTGCGTTGAGCGGAGTGCCCGCTTCCTTCATTGTTGCCAATACTTTTTCTTTTGCTTCCATAATTCTTAATTCATTTATCGGTTATTTTTTCTAATGCAAATGTAGCGTGTTTTCTCCATATCTGCAAGAAGAATGTGATTGAGTGTTTCTATCGGATGATAGGTTTCATTTATGGACTCCTTTTCACATCCACTTCTTCAATCACCTGAAAAGCCGGATTATAGCGATAATTCACGATGCTTCCGTCGATGATGCTTTCCACCGCTTTCGAGATGATGCCCAAGGGGACAACAAACCATTCCCGTGGTTCCGCCTCATTGCCTGCCAAGTCCTTCACCTTGACGTGAAACTGTACTGCCTTGAAGAACTGATGTATCAAGGTCTCGAAGGAATGAGTCTTCATATTATAAGTCTTCCAGGTAGCTACGATTCTCACCTTGTCCATCAAGTAAGTCGGTTCGTATTCGCAATTACGGATGCGCTCCTCTATCGGTGTGGTGGAGAAACCTATCTTATACAAGTCCTTTACCTGGGCTATTTCGGGATTCTCCGAAAGCGATGACAATACATAAATCCATCCGTCCGCCTTGTCCTTCTCTGTCACCTCGAAAGCTTTCTCGATGGCCAAAGCATCTTCAGCTGTGCTATCCGTTACAATGTAGCCGTCCGTATAGACATTCTTCGAGAGGGTATGTAGCTTGATGTCGCTCTCCATCCCGTTTTCATAGATAGTCCGTGTACGGCCATCTATGGTGATATGTCCTTTTTGTGGTTTCTTCGGATTGACAATCTTTTCCAGATACACCAACACACCGCTTGCCACATAGTAATGTCCCTCCTGCATCGCCTTGGCAGTGAATTTTTTCAGCATACGTCTTCCTTCCCGCAAGTCCTTGTGTACCTGCCGGAATCCTTCTTCATAGTCCTTGAAGTTCTCACACGGACGGCGTTGAGCCACATAGTCGGCTGCCTTCCGTTCTTCCTTGGCCCGTTTCATCGCCTCGGTCAACTCGAAAAGCGTTTCCTCCGTGTTGCTGACCTCAAACATCGGGTCGTTCAAGAGTTCATCCAATTCTTTGTTGATATTCATAGCAATCCAAATTCATCCCAATCCTTCAAATTTCCGTTTCCACTCTCACGCAAGGCTTTCAGGCTTCGTGCCAACTTCTTTTCCTCGAAGTTGCCCGTAGCCGATGGCTCTCTATCGTTGTCACGCACAAAGGCATTGATGGCCAATAGCTTCTCCACCATACGGTCGTCTGCCGTCAAGGGTTTGGCAGGTACTTTCACGTTGACGAATAGCGGATCATCGAACAAAAGTAGCAATTCTTTATTAATATCCATCTCACTTCTCCTCCCAATCCAAACCTTGCTTCCTACGAATTGCCTTATTCTTGATGATAAGGTAAGCCTGTGCCAGACGCTGAATCTTCACATCCGGATGATTGATGTCCGGCAATTGACCACCGTTTGCTTCCACATACACCTTCAACGGACCTTTACAAAGCAGGATGGCTTCTTCGATGCCCATATCATACTTCTGCTCGGCAATGGTATCCTGAATGATTTTCAATACGTTCTTGTCTATCTTCTTCGAGAGGATTTCGTAAGCCCGCTGGAAAGGATTGATGCTGTCTATCACGTTGATGTTCAACTTATCCAAATTGATGAAGCGGTTGGCCAACTTCAAGAAACGGTTGCCATCGGGCTTCACCACCACCTCGGCACACGTCTTTGTCACCGTGTCGAGCAATACCCGTTGACGCACTTCTTCCACCTCTTCGTCCGAGAGCGACGGATAGCGTTCACGGATGACTTTCGGTATCAATACCTGGTTGATGGTTTCGGCATACGAATCGGTCGCCATCGCCTTTACTATCAAGTCGTTCTGAAGGATGTTCGCTTTCAGGTCGTCCAGTTGTTCCGCCACTATCATCTTGGTTTTCTCGCTCGATAGCGGCTTCAGTCCTTCCACCACCAACGTATGCTTGTCCGCTACACCCTCCTCGTCAGCTTCCTTCACGGTCTTGAAGTTCCAAGCCGGTGCCATCACCTGCTCCATCAGGAGCGAGGCAGTGATAGCCTTCAAGAAATCGTTCACCGCTACACTTACGTTGTCCTGCGAGGCTTCGGGTTGGGCTATCAGATTGATGAACTCCGCACTCTCCTTCCCTTCGCAATCACGGGTACACCGACCGATGATTTGTACCACTTCGGTCAGCGAGCCACGCACCCCGATGGTGAGGCATCGTTCGCACCATCGCCAGTCGAATCCCTCTTTGGCGGTACCCAAGGCGATGATGATGTCCATATCGTCCCGATGCCGGATGTTCCGCAGATAAGTCTGAATGGCATTACGGTCTTCGGGTGTATCCTCCACCAAGTCGGCCACCTTCAGCAAGCGTCCTTCGGGAGTCTGTACAGTTTTTACCGTGGTGTTGTAATCCGTGTGCACCACCTTCCCAAGAGCGTTGATGATGGCATCCACTTCGCCATACTTGCCCAAGCCAGTGGCTGCCCGTGCGTTCACACTCGGTATGTGGATGATGGTCTTCTTCGTGTCGTCCAACACCTCCGGAAGTGCATCCGTGTAACGTCCTTGATAGAACTTGTAGCCTATCTGAAGATTCTTCAGATACTTGTAGCCATTGAGCTGCTGATAGTAGTTGTAGGTTACGGGATGGAACCTTGCTTCATCTTCCGCTCTCAACACCGGCACCCCATCACCCCGGAAGTAACTGCCCGTCATCGCCAAGATGTGGGCATTGGTATGCTCCATCAGGCTACGCACCACTTCGCCCAATCCGCTTTCGGCATCGGCACTGGTGTGGTGAAACTCGTCGATGCCTACCAATGTATCGTTGAAGTCCTCCGTAGGCAGTTCCTTGAATGCATAGCGAAGCGTGGCATGGGTACATACCAAGGTCGTAGCTTTCGAGGTAGTGAGAAACTCCTTGAATCGTTCCACCTTGCGTGATTCATTCACTCCTTCCTCGCCTCCACAGAGGTTGAAGTAAGGAGCCACTGTCCAGTCTGCAAAGAAGCCGAACTTCTTCAACTCCGTATTCTTGAACGAACCGCCGATGCTCTTTTCAGGCACCGCCACAATGGTCTTCCGGATACCCTGCTCTGCCATCTTGTAGAGGGCGACAAACATCATGGCACGGCTCTTGCCCGATGCCGGCGGTGCTTTCACCAACAGGTATTGCTTGGCTCTTGCCTCATATACTTTGGCTTGCATTTCACGCATACCGAGGGGATTGGTTCCCGTCGATAGGCCGGTTTGTTCGTAGTTGATGTTTACGATGGTGTTGTCCATAGTATGAAGATTTTTTGTTTATCATATAAATACTACCATAATCCTATGGTTTGGAATTTCTGATTTTACCAATTAATAATATAAGGCAAATTACAACGAGTATCAAAACGATTTTAAGTAATCCTGCAATTATTCCCCCATCTATACAAAGTAACATAAAGAGAAGAAAAATTGATACAGAGCCTATAACATCTTTCATACACTTATTCTTTTTTAGTCATTTTCTCATAGAGCTTGAACAGGCATTCCAAGCGCTCTTCGTCATTGGCAAAAGGTTTGTCTTGATAGCAGCTTTCCACGATAAGGTCGAGCCTATGATGTGCCTCACGGAGGTCATCGGGCATCTTGTCGGGGTCGTAGAGTTCTGCCAAGGTCTTGCCTGGATAGTCTTCACGTACCAACAAAACTTCTTCTGCCGCTTCCTCTATTTCTTGCTTCTTTGAATCGGAGATTTTTGGGAAGGGGAAGGTGTTGTAGCATAGAGTTGAAGAATACCTAATGTCATTCTTTAATTTTCCAGAAACAGCTTTTACCCATAACATATGTATTTTTGATTCTATAATTCCAAAAGTTTGAATACTACAATTATATATTGTTTGGGATGAATTTAAAACTACAACATTTTCTCCAACAAATCCTAATGGTAAATATTCACGATTAGCTGATGAAACAACAGGAACAACTAAAGCTGAAGTATTTTTATATGTTGAATTTGTAAATTGGTTAGGACGATTTGCATACTTAATTGTATCACTCCGTTTACTTGTTAATCTATATTGACTTACTTTCTCTAGCCTATTAGATATAAATGGATTAGCCCTTGCTTCTTCTATATCATAGTCTGAAATCCATAAACAATATCTTATTAAATCATTTATAAATTCATTGGAACCTGTTACTCGTTTAATAAATTTTATATCAGACGGATTATTATCAATAATCGTTTCTTTATCATTAATATCTAACATTAAAAAGCCCCCCTCTCTAGGTTCCGAACCATATACCATCATCTCGAAAGAGGCTGTTAAAGGAGTTTTTCTGTTTTCAACGAAAACGTTCTTTGCATTTGACAAATATCCATTAATGTTATCACACAAAACAACATTGTTCTCTCTATATAATTTCTTTTTATTGGTTTTCAAATTCGCCAAGCCTATAATCACAACAATCACATGGGCTTTATTTTTTGCATTATTACTCCATTCAAAAGAAGTATATGCAAATTCTATACAGACATCAAGCGAAAATATCGGTTTCCATAATGATAATACTTGTTCTCCTTGAACTATAGAATTTGTACTAACAAAAGCACATTTTGCTTGTAGTCCTTTAATATATTTTGCAGCCTTCCAAAACCAAATTGCGATATAATCAAGTTTCCGAAAATCTTTTAGCTCTGATATTGCAATATCCAAGTCTTGTTTATGGTTTTCCTCTTGGTTTCTACTACCCAAATACGGCGGATTACCAAAAACAAACACTTCCTCCTCCTTCGTATGCGGACAAACCACATTCCAATCCACCCGACAAGCATTGCCATGCACGATATTCCCCGAACGTCCCAATGGCAAGGCAGGGATGCTGACGTTGGCAAACTCGGCGGTAAACTTGCGGTTCATCTGATGCTCCGCCAACCGCAAGGAAAGCGAAGCCACTTCGTGAGCAAAGTCGTCTATCTCGATGCCATAGAACTGCGTGAGCTGGATGTTGACAAACGGAAGCTCGAATCCTCCGCTCAACTCGCCTATCTGCTTCCAAATCTGAATCTCCAGTTTGCGAAGCTCCTTGTAAGCAATAATCAAGAAGTTTCCACTACCACAGGCGGGGTCGAAGAACTTCATCCGCGGGATGCGAATCAACAGTTGGCGAAGCTTCTTGATATTGTTCTTGGCGTTGGCAAAATCTTCATACAGGTCGTCGAGAAAGAGCGGTTGGATAACCTTCATGATGTTGGGCACCGATGTATAGTGCATCCCCAACGTGCCACGTTGCGAAGGGCTGACCACCGCCTGAATCATCGAACCAAAGATGTCGGGATTGATGTCTTTCCAATTCAGTTCGCCACACTCGATGATAAGCTTCCTTGCCCGTCGTCCCATTTGAGGGATGCGGATGCGCTTGCTGAACAAGCCTCCGTTCACATAGGGGAATTGCGAGAAGATGGTCGGTACATCGGTACGGTCTTCCCTATCCATCACATCGAAAGCCGTGGAAAGGTATGCGCTGAGGTCGCTCCCGTCCTCCTGTGTGAATCGGTCGATGGATGCGGTAAAGAGATTGTCGGCGAAGATGCCGGTGTCTTCGGCAAAGTAGCAGAAGAGCAACCGGGTCATGAAGAGGTTGAGTTCGTGAAGGTCGTCGTTGCTCGAGAAGTCATTATAGGCACGGATTTCATCGTGAAGCTTCGCCATCTTTTCGGCAGCCTTCACATCGGCAGGATTTTCCTCGATGCCCCGATAGCGTTCGATGCCACAAAGCGGATAGAAGAACTGGAAGTCAATCCATAGCTTGTTGAGAGGATTCTCGTAGGTCTCCCGTTCCTTCGGGTCGTAAGCCAAGATGCGTTCGCCATCGCTCACCATCAGGATGCGGGGTGTTGCCTTGGCAATCGTCGCATCGGTCTTCAGAGCGTTCAGCGTTTCATCCATCAGCATACTTGGACAAGGACGATAGGCCAACAGATTCTTGATGAGCAATCCAACGAACTTTGCTACAATCCCCTTGCCCGACTTGTATCGCCGGATGTCGGCATCGGTCTTGCCAAAGGCTTTCATTATTATATAAGGTATATCGGCAGGACTGAACGAGGTCTTGAATGCCTGTAGTTCCTGCTCCGTTTGTTGGTAGCTGATGGAGGTTGCCATACGCTGTTTTTCTTAGTATTAGTCGTTATACAAAAGAAGCGTGGGTGCGTGTGCTTATCTTTATCTACGATTGGCGGGTCTGGACTCCCGAGTTAATAAGACAAGATAAGACAACACGCCCCACGCTTATAGCGTATGGGTACAGCACGGGCTATACACCTATAAACTACAAGCGGGAGCCGTTTGTTGCCTATCACCCTATTAACATGAAAATGGTCCAGATTTCCAATCGTGGGTAATATCGCTTAAACGCTTCCGTTTATTATTCTCAAAAAGTTGTCTCTATCTCCCCCGTTAGGGATGCTCTTCAGCGAGACATTGACAAAGGTAAGTGATTTTTTTGAAAGTGGATGTGTTTGGGAACGAATTATGTATGCAATAGACACAAAATTCTTGTGTTTTTGTATATAACCAATAAAATTATGTTAAAGAAATTAGAAAATCATCCGCTACCTTATCCGTATGATTTTCTAACAGATTAGCCGTTATAGCGTTCATTATTTGTGATATTCAAATATTTTCACGCTAAAAGATTGAAATTTATCAACCTTTTGCTGTAAGTAACATCAATTTCCCTTGAAAAAACCTCCTTCATAGATTTATCGACTATTGGTAACTTCGCTTTCAGAAATTTCTAACGGGAAAAAGCTGAGTACGGCTCCCCCCTGACCAGTAACCTTTCGGCTGTAATCAGGGTAGTGCTAGAAAGGATAATATATTTCTCAATATTATGGAATTGAAAATTATTATCAATGGTTATCTCCAAACCGAGGAACCAATAGCCAAAGCAATTCGTGATGGCATAAGGAAACATAAATTGCCATTATTGGCAGAGTATTTAACCAACAAAACCGATAAGCATGAAACTGAATCAGAGTTTCCTCCTACCTCGGTGTCAACCGAAAAACTTCAAAGGAGAGACAACGTGGACATATTGAAGGAGACGAAACAAAAGGGAGAATAAACCTAATACTTTTTTATTGAAGAATTCCGTCAAAATAGACTGAGTTCTTCAATAATTAATTTATTCTCTGTTCTAATTCAAGACAAAACAAATCAAGGCTTTTGTTTTTGGAACGACATACTTTAATGCCTTTCTTTTTAAGTCCCTTACCTATTTCCATATAGTTCAGATTCTTTTTGTTGGAATCTATGTATTTGGACTTTTCTTTTTTGCCCAATTTCCCAATCAAATCACGTAACTTTTCTTTCGGATTTGCATAACGGGCTGTTTCATCACACAGATTGTCGAATAACGGAATCAACCAGGCATCGGTTTCTTCGACTGCTATTGCAAAAGCAACTTTCTCTCTATATTCCTCTGGAATCAACAAAGATATTCTTTCACGAACACACTTATATACCGATTCGGAATAGATGCTCCAATCCATATTTTTCTCACGCAAAGGTAGAGGTGTATCATAACCTTGCTCCGTACGTTCCGCTGTATCTATTTGAACAATCAATAAAGCGTCTTCCTGCAACATATCAAAGAATCCGCTTAACAAAGTCTTGTCCTGACATGATTCAAGAACCAATGTCCAGTTACTGAAATTCAATGCGTGCAAATCCGTTTCATCGTACTGGTCACTTGGACGAATCTTTCTCACTTCACTCCCATCGATACCTTTCAAAGCTTTCAAGACAGCTTTAATGACATCAATATCCGCATGACCTTCTGCAATAACCCCAAATCTCATGACATCAGAAATTATCTGGAATACCTCCGATTAATCCTCGCATCCACATTTCGGAAAGTCGCATAGGAGATTCAGTCTGTGGTTTAACCTGTACAGGCTTCGCTTGAGTCTTTCCCTCGTCATTTCGACTAACAACATAGAGTTTCTGTGTAGGGTCATTCAAATTCAGCCCATCCAAAATAGCCGGATTGTGCGTGGTTATAAGCACTTGCTTGTTATTCTTTACAGCCAATTCCGTTATCTTCTTCATCAAGAAACGGCAAAGTCGAGGATTCAATCCATTCTCAATGTTATCAATAGCAAAAAAAGAAGGCGTCTTCTTGCTAATGAAAAGTGTCAAATAAAACAACAGTTCCAATGCACCTTCATTTGCATTTTCTGCAGAAAACAAGTTATTTTTTTTCTGCATAAACTTATCACGGAAATATAGATTCGACTTGCTTCTTCCCAACTTATAGCCCTGCATTTTATAGACTTCTTCATTGTCGAAGAAAACATCCTCTATCCAAGCAATACATTCAGATGCAGATTCCTTTATTTGAAGGATTTCTTCTTTAGGCAACTGATTCAACAAGACATCCAAACCTTCACCATTGATACCTAAAGGATATTGTAGGCTGTCTGAAGATAAGCCTCTAAGGGCATTGATAGATAACGAATATATTAAGTATTGAGATATGTAATCCCGTAAATCTTCTGTTTTCCGGACAGTTTCCTCAATCGGAGCTGTTGTTGTTCCTGTTTCATAGCGAGCCGACCAAGTTGAATATATATCCGTAGGGGTATAATTACACACATTATATTTTATTCGCCCACCATCCGTACTATTCACATCAATCAGTATTGAAGCATTTGCAGCTTGTCCATAGAAAGAACTTATCATCAAATCCGGTTTGGATATACGAATACCTTTCTGAATCATGTCTTTCACTTCAATAAGTGCAGAACGCTCTGATGCAGCCATTGCAATAGCTTCCAACACATTTGATTTTCCCGAGCCATTGGCACCTATAAACACATTGACATGTCCCAATGACAATGCAACATTCGTGATAGATTTAAAATTCTTTATGGCAATATTCGTTATCATATCGGTCTTAAAACATTCTTTTTTCGTTTTGAACTACAAATTAACAAATAAATCCTCAAACTTCCTACATAAAAGTATAAAAAAGTATCACGAGGTGGGCTCGTGATACTAACGGTCTTTAAATATTGCAAAGGCAATAAGCGGATGTTTCACAATTTGCTTATTGTTCGACAAAAATAAACATAAACTTTCAAAACAACAAATGATTAATCCTCCTCTTCCATCAAGTCTTCGCAGAGTTCCATCACATCCTTGGTCATGCAACCCATCACACAAACAACGGCAAAAATCATGGCCATACTGATGCTCAAGCTCACATAACCGAGAGTAGCCGTAAGGACACTGAACAAAAGA
>JAFQBF010000190.1 GCA_017416735.1 Bacteroidaceae bacterium
GCGGATGACCATCGAACGGGTACAGAGCGTCAAGGCATTCTGCTCACCGGCCAACTTGGTGCTTCCATATACCGAATTGGGACAAGTAGGTTCCGTTTCTTTATAAGGTACATGAGCTGTCCCGTCGAACACATAGTCGGTGGAAATTTGGATGAACTCCGCCTGGTTGGCTTCGGCTGCCTTGGCCAAATAGCCTACGGCATCGGCATTCAGCTTGGTGCAAAGCCCGATGTTTTCTTCGGCTTTATCAACGGCTGTATAAGCCGCACAATTCACGATGACGTTGATGTCGTTCGCCTTCACGAAATCCAAAATCGCCTTCTCGTTGCAGATGTCGAGTTCTGCCACGTCGGTAAAGAAGTAGGTGTATTCGCTATTCTCTGCCGAGAGAACACGCATTTCATTCCCCAACTGACCGTTAGCTCCGGTTATTAATATATTCTTCATGCTTTTAGTTGATAGTTGATAGTTGATAATTGATAATTAGACAGCACAAAAACTATCAACTATCAATTAGCAACTATCAATTGATTAAAACTCAAGTTCTCCTTTCTTATCCTCTATATAATACGTAGAAAGCATAGAGAGCAGGGTGCTGATGGCTTCCTGCGCCTTCTTTGTCTCTTCACCAATCTCCTTCTTCTGAAGCTTCAGCAAGACGATGCCATACAAAGCCTCGAAACAGGTTTCCAACTCCGGTTCTTCCTTGTTTGCCCCCTTGGCGCGAAGCTCCACGATGAAAGGCAAAGCCTTGTAGTAGGCTGCACTGTAATAAGGGAACTTAGGCGATGCCAAGAGTTGCAGATGCAAGTCGGTGAGCCAAGTGATGATGTTCTTGTTTATCTGGAGATGACCTTGCTGCATCACCTCCTCGCGACGCATCATCTCTATCAGGTCTTCGTACCATTGCGTCGCCTCCGCCTGCAGCTCGGCCGGATATTGGGCAATCAAAAGCTGACGGATATGTTCGATGTCGCATCCGCAGGCACGAATCAAATCCTCTATCTGCCACATATAAATGAGGTATTCCGCAATGTTCTGTTGCTTCAGTTGTTTGGAAATGAGCATGACAATATGGGGTTAGTAGATTGTTTTTCCTAAAATGGTATATACAAGACTGATGACGGAGGCCAACATCACGACACTGCCGATGACACGGTTCAGTATCCAGATGCCACGCACATTGAACTGTGTACGCACCTTATTCACCAAATAAGTGATTCCGAACCACCACAACAGGGCACCTAAGATGATGGCCAGATAGCCCACCAGCTGAAATCCGATGGCACTGCCCGGCATCACGAACGAGAAACGGGCAAACAAGCCGATGAACAGAAAGATAATCAGCGGATTGGACAATGTGACCAAAAATGCCGTCACGAAATTATGAAGGTAAGTCCCCTTGTTGGCCGAAACCGGACGGATGGCACGAACCGGATTGCTACGGAACGTGAAGATACCGAACACGAACAACATGATGCTGCCGATAATCTGTAACAACACCTGATGCTTCATCAGGAACTCGTCCATAAAACTCATGCCATATCCGGTAATCAAGGAATAGATGACATCGCTGAGGCAAGCTCCCAATCCGGTAACAAAGCCATACCAACGACCCTTGTTGAGCGTACGCTGAATGCAAAGCACGCCCACAGGACCCAAGGGTGCAGAAACAACTACACCGATAACGAGTCCTTTCACCAACAAATCGAGTATGGTTACTTGTTCAATCCAATTCATGACTGCAAAGATGCCACTTTTTTGCGAAAGTACCTATATTTGACCCCGAAATTCTTTCACATAATGCGTCTTTTATGTAACTTTGCACCTTATTAATGAAGATTTCAATTAACATAACAACGATATTAGTGCTATGATTCTATTTTTCAGAACACCGAATCAGAATGTGATTGCGACAGACACCAACAAGGAACTCTGTACGGAAGACATTCAGAAATTGTGCTGGCTGTATGGTGAAGCCACCGTTGAAAACGAAGAAAACCTGACAGGCTGCTTCGTAGGCCCACGCCGTGAAATGATTACTCCATGGAGTACAAACGCCGTAGAAATCACCCAGAATATGGGTCTCGAAGGTATCCTCCGCATCGAAGAGTATTTCCCCGTAAAGGACGAGAATGCAGAATACGACCCGATGCTGCAAAGAATGTACAAGGGTTTGAACCAAAACGTCTTCACGATTGACATCAAACCTCAGCCCATTATTTATATCGAAAACCTGGAAGAATACAACGAGCAGGAAGGTCTCGCCCTCTCTCAAGAAGAAATGGACTACCTGAAGAAGGTGGAAAACGACTTGGGACGCAAGCTGACCGACTCGGAAGTGTTCGGTTTCGCTCAAATCAACTCGGAACACTGCCGTCACAAAATCTTCGGCGGTACATTCGTGATTGACGGTGTGGAAATGGAATCGTCACTCTTCCAGATGATCAAGAAGACCACCCAGGAAAACCCGAACAAGATTATCTCTGCATACAAGGACAATGTGGCCTTTGCCGAAGGTCCGGAAATCGAACAGTTCGCTCCGCGTGACCACTCGACTGCCGACTATTTCGTCATCAAGAACGTGAAGTCGGTCATCTCATTGAAGGCAGAAACCCACAACTTCCCTACTACCGTAGAACCGTTCAACGGTGCATCGACCGGTACAGGTGGTGAAATCCGTGACCGTATGGGTGGTGGTAAGGGTTCTTGGCCGATTGCAGGTACAGCTGTCTACATGACTTCTTATCCTCGTAGCGAAGAAGGACGCGAATGGGAAGACATCCTCCCGGTTCGCAAATGGTTGTATCA
>JAFQBF010000191.1 GCA_017416735.1 Bacteroidaceae bacterium
CGCCTTGGTGGAAGGTGTTGCCTTGTTTGCCATCGTGGTTTGTTTCCTTGCACTCTAATCGTCCGGGCTTATGTCATTGTTAGTGCCCGATAGCGGTTTGCTTTTCTGGATGCTGCTTTCCTTCGGCATCGTGTTCTTTGTATTGGCCAAGTTCGGTTTTCCCGTCATCACCAAGATGGTGGACGAGCGCAAGCAGTACATCGACCACTCGCTCATTGTGGCCAAGGAAGCCAATGAGCAATTAGCCAATATCAAAGCAGAAGGCGAAAGCATCCTGGCAAAGGCCAACGAAGAGCAGGTACGCATCTTGAAGGAAGCTGCCGAGGCCCGTGAACGCATTGTCCGCGAAGCCAAGGAGCAGGCACGCATCGAAGGCGACAAGCTCCTGGCCGAGGTACGCCGACAAATCCAGACGGAGAAAGAAGATGCCATCCGCGACATCCGCCGGCAGGTAGCCGTACTTTCGGTCGATATTGCCGAGAAGGTGCTTCGCAAGAACCTTGACAGCGACAAGGAGCAGATGCAGATGATTGACCGTATGCTCGATGAATTGACCAACGTTTCTAAAAACTGATAGCCATGAATACAGGTGCCATTTCCATGCGATATGCCCGAGCGTTGCTGATGTTTGCCAACGAAGCCGGTGTAGCTGACCAAGTGTATCAGGAAGCCTTGACCTTGCGGAAGAGTTATCGTCAAGTGCCCGAACTGAAGACCACGATGGAGAAGCCCGTAATGACCCTTGAGAACAAGCGCAAGGTATTGCAACAGGCGGCAGGAGGACGGATAACCCCGCAGATGCAGAAGTTCTTCGACTTGGTCTTGCAGGAGAAGCGCGAGAAATATCTGGTGGGCATCAATCAGGCGTACATCGACCTCTATCGCAAGCAGGAGAAAATCCGTGTCGGCAAGCTTACCACAGCTGTCCCCATTGCTCCCGAGGAGGTGGAACGCATCCGTCAGATTGTGGTCAGTCACAGTGGAGGTACGGCAGAGTTTGTCACGAAGGTCGATCCGAAGATAGAGGGTGGTTTCATCTTCGAAATCAATACGTATCGTCTCAATGCCAGTGTAGCCGACCAGATGCGCCGCATCAAGCAGCAGTTTATAGAGAAGAACCGAAGAATAGTGTGAATCATTTTTAGGCACGGATTTCACGGATTTTTTAATTATATCTGTGTCATCCAAACTTAGCCGAAGGCTTAGATAACCAGTGGACGGGAAACCGTGTCAATCCGTGTAATCCGTGCCTTTTAAATAAAAAGAATATATGTCAGAAAATATAAGACCCAGTGAAGTTTCCGAAATCCTGCTTCAGCAGCTCAAGGAAATCGATACCTCCCTTCAGTTCGAAGAGGTGGGTACCGTGCTTCAGGTGAGCGACGGTGTGGTGCGCATCTACGGATTGCTCAATGCCGAAGCCAACGAATTGCTGGAGTTCGAAAACGGCATCAAGGCCATTGTGATGAACCTTGAAGAAGACAATGTGGGCGCCGTATTGCTCGGACCTACCGACCAAATCAAGGAAGGTATGGTGGTGAAGCGCACCAAGCGAATCGCATCCATCCAGGTAGGCGAAGGGATGTTAGGACGTGTCATCGACCCGACAGGCGAACCTCTTGACGGTCGAGGTGTGATTGGTGGCGAACTCTGCGAAATGCCGCTCGAACGCAAGGCACCCGGGGTTATCTTCCGTCAGCCGGTGAACCAGCCTTTACAGACGGGCTTGAAGTCGGTGGATGCCATGATTCCTATCGGACGCGGCCAGCGTGAGTTGATTATCGGCGACCGTCAGACAGGGAAGACCGCCATTGCCATCGACACCATCATCAATCAGAAAGCCAATTACGAAGCGGGCAAACCGGTATATTGTATCTATGTAGCCGTGGGTCAGAAAGGTTCTACGGTAGCCAACATCGTGAATACCCTGAAAGAAAAGGGAGCGATGGACTATACCATTGTGGTAGCCGCCACAGCTGCCGACCCTGCCGCCCTTCAATACTTTGCCCCGTTTGCCGGAGCTGCCATCGGCGAATACTTCCGCGACACGGGCCGAGATGCCTTGGTGGTTTATGACGACCTTTCCAAGCAGGCCGTGGCCTATCGTGAAGTGTCCCTGATTCTGCGCCGCCCCTCGGGACGTGAAGCTTATCCGGGTGACATCTTCTACCTCCACTCACGCTTGCTCGAACGTGCCGCCAAGATTATCAACCAGCAGGAAGTGGCCGAACAGATGAACGACCTTCCCGAAAGTCTCCGTGGACGTGTCAAGGGAGGTGGCTCGCTCACCGCATTGCCCATCATCGAGACACAGGCAGGCGACGTGTCGGCCTATATCCCGACCAATGTGATTTCCATCACCGACGGCCAGATATTCCTCGAAACCGACCTCTTCAACCAAGGTTTCCGTCCGGCCATCAACGTGGGTATCTCGGTATCCCGTGTAGGGGGTAGTGCCCAAATCAAGAGTATGAAGAAGGTGGCCGGTACGTTGAAGATTGACCAAGCACAATACCGCGAGCTGGAAGCCTTCTCGAAGTTCAGCAGCGATATGGATGCCGTGACCGCCATGGCCATCGACCGAGGACGCAAGAACAACAAGCTTCTTATCCAGCCCCAATATAGCCCGATGCCGGTAGGCGAGCAGATTGCCGTCCTTTATTGCGGTACGCATAGCCTGTTGCGCGAAGTGCCTCTCGACCGTGTGGCCGAGTTCCAGCAAGCCTTCCTCGAAGTGCTCCGTGCCAAGCATCAGGCGGATGTGATTGATGTGCTGGCCTCGGGTGTGATTACCGATGCCGTGACCACCCTCATCGAACAAGTAGCGGCCGAAACCGCCAACGCATTTAAAGACTGACGATTATGGCATCACTGAAAGAAGTCAAAGGACGCATAGCCACCGTGAACAACACGCGGAAAATTACGTCGGCCATGAAGATGGTAGCCTCTGCCAAGCTCCACAAGGCGCAGGGGGCTATCACCAACATGCTGCCTTACGAGCGCAGTTTGCACCGCCTGTTCACCAACTTCCTGAGTGGGGGCGATGTGCAATCGTGCTACACCGTGGCTCGGGAGGTGAAGCGGATAGCCCTCGTGGTGTTCTCGTCCAATTCCAGCCTTTGCGGGGGCTTCAATGCCAATGTCATCAAGCATACAACCCAGTGGCTGGACGAGCATCAGTCCTTGGGGAAAGAGCAAATCCTGATTTACCCCGTGGGAAAGAAGGTAGCCGATGCGTTGGTGAAGCAAGGATATGCGGTACAAGGCGACTTCCAGCATATGGCGGACAAGCCCTCGTTTTCCGAAGCATCGGCATTGGCACAGCAACTGATGGATATGTTCGAGAAAGGCGAAGTCGATAGGGTAGAGCTGCTTTACAATCATTTCAAGAGCACCGCCTCGCAAATCCTGACGCACGAAGTCTATTTGCCGTTGCAGACTTGTCATCCAGACGACCGAAAGGAGGAAGGATCTCGAGAACGCAAAGAAGAGACCGACTATATCCTCGAACCCTCGCGTGAGGAATTGTTGGCCACGCTTCTGCCCAAGGTGCTGCGGATGAAACTCTACACGGTGCTTCTCGACTCCAATGCGTCCGAACACGCTGCCCGCACCATGGCCATGCAGATTGCCACGGACAATGCCGACGACTTGTTGCAGGAGCTCACCTTGATGTACAACAAGACCCGCCAGCAAGCCATCACGAACGAATTGCTCGATATTGTGGGCGGTTCGATGGCGTGATAACCTCTTAAAGCTTATTGCGGAAGCTCTATAATCTTATGCCGTATGCGTTATAGAGCTTCCGCCATAAGCTTTATAATCCCCATACACTCCTGCCACCTGGATGGTAATTTATTGTGTAACAGTGATTAACGGGTGGCAGGAGTCCTGCCACCGCCCTGCCATTCCTGCCACCAAATAAATAGTTTATTCGCCCAACTCTTCATCAACTATTTCAAATTCTTCTTCAACTATTCCTCCCGGAAACTATTTGTCTTTCCCATTCGTGATGACAAAAAAACTTTTCGCTTTCACGTTTTAAAAAATCGCCTTCACGATTTATTTTTTCGCCTTCGCGATTTTTCGGGGTGACAGGAGAAACACGGAGGTGGCAGCACTCCTGCCACCCGTTTCCTGATGATACACAGCACGTTATCCCTCGGTGACAGGAGTGCAAGGAGTTTGGGTAAATTTATAGGTTCTGCGTCAATTTAGGGGCAACTTTTATCGCTATTTTGGTTTGAAATCCCCCTCTCATGTCATTCAGACGACCGAAGGGAGGAAGAATCTCGGGAGCATCCACTTTGTGTTACCGAGATTCTTCGCTAACGCTCTGAATGACAAAATGTTTCAGCACTTTGTTAGCCCCTAAATTGACGCAGAACCAATTTATAGGGAGAAACGCTTTTTTCATCATTTCTCATCTATATATTTCCTTTTTCCGAATAAAATTCATAGCTTTGCAATGTTTCTCTTACCGAGATGTCTACGGGGTATGTTATATACCATTGTACACCTTTGTATCAACAATAGGTGTGCTTTGTTGTTATACATATCGGCGTGGGATATCTCGGCGTTGCTCGTTCAGACTACTGTGGGCAATGCGAAGGCCTCGAAGCATAGGACGGGTAACGGGTACAGATTCCCCGCCTTTTTCTTTTTATATGAGTAATTATTTTTTTTTATTTTGAACCGTCCGGTTCTGGGGAGTCTGCTGGATACATACTTTAAAAATATGAGTAAATTTAGATCTTTAGTCGCTGCATTTTCAGTTACTTTATGTGTTCCATTTTCTTCATGCGAATACGATGATTCAGAAATTTGGGAACGTGTAGATGATTTATTGGTAAGAGTCCAAAAATTGGAGACTTCTTGTGAACAACAAAATTCAAACATCACAGCATTACAAACTATGATGAATGGAATAAAGGATAACGTATATGTCACATCTGTTGTAGAATTAGAAAATAAATCCGGGTATTCTTTGGAGTTTTCTACTGGAGAAAAGGTAGAAATCTTTCATGGCAAAAATGGAGAGAATGGTAGTACCCCTTCAATTAATATTATAAAAGAAAATGGCAATTACTATTGGAGTGTCAATGGAGTAATTTTGAAAGATGAGACTGGAAACAATATTCCTGTTGGAGGTAGTAATGAATCTCCATCATTAAAGACAGGCTACCAATTGGAATCTGATAATGTAGAAGGCACATGGAATAAGGAATCGATTTATGTCAGTGTTGACAATACCACATGGACAGAAATCACAACTGGAGCTTCCAATCAGATTTTTACTTCTGTCGAAACTTCGGAAAACAATCAGACAGTCAATATTACCTTGTCTGATGGTTCCATTATTTCTTTGCCAATGACAAATAAAATATTGAATCTGTTGTATGGCGAATGGAAAAAGTTTGATTTCAGTGATGGTTATGATTACGGAGATTATATAGTGTTTGAAGAAGATGGTACAGCTAAAATGTCAAGTGGGGATTATGACGAGGATTGGATGGTTGGAAAGTTTAGATTTATTCCGGATAAATATATAACTTGCATTTTTGAATATGATGAAAGTCAGTATGATATTGTATGGGATATTGTTGAAATAACAGAGACATCTTTAGTCTTATTGGGCAATGACGATGATTTTTGTGGTACTTATACACGAGTAAACTCTGAAAAATAACACGATTATTATTAATTGTTTGCATAATAAAATTTAGTAAAGAACAAGCGGCTTCACAAAGTCGCTTGTTTAATTTCGTGAACAACATTATTTTATGATAGGTTGATCGATTTTCTTTATTGTTGTCAAAAATAAACGCCTTGAAGTTTGTCCCGAAACGTCAAGGCGTTTTACTTGAAATGTATAGGCGTTTGGGGGGAGATGCCTTCATGACTGTTAGAGTTCCACTTTCCACAATCCGTGAAGGTTGCAATACTCATATACCGCTACCGGCTTGCTGGAGCCTACATAAACCTCTGCTACCGGCTCGTCCTTCAGGTCAACACGGATGCCTCCGTTTTCTGTTTCCACATAGATGAAGGGGATGTGGTGTTCGGGAAGCATCGGGTGATGCACACTGCCCACTTCTACTTTCAGAAGTCCATTGCCGAGGTCGGTTACAACGGGAAGATGCTTTTCTCCGCTTGCATCGACTGTATTGGGAACCAGTTCTTCCATCTTCTGTCCGCAACAGAACACCGGAACCTTGCTATCTACCACCTTCATTACCACATTGCCACAATGAGCGCACTTATAAAACTTTGTTGCCATATCTTTCCATTTTTAATTGTTCTACATCTTTTTTGTTTTTGATGTAAAGGTAATGGCTTCCGATGAATCCACCAACAGACTGTTTCTATCGGGGGATAGAGGGTGTCTATAATGGGCTTCGGAACGATGCAAATAAACAATTCTTCTATCTGTTTGTTTGCATGAGAAACTGTTCAAAGATGTCTAATACGATACAAATTTTGGTTCTTCTCTGTTTCCCTGTCTGGCTTCATGCTCAGACGGGTAAACGTGCGCTTACCTTGCAGGAAGCTGCGGAGCTGATGAACAACCGGAATCCTGCGATACCGATGGCGGACAAGGCTGTAGGTATCGCCCGTGGCGATAGGCAGAAACTGAATGCGTTCTGGTTTCCGATGCTGAACACTTCGGGGATGTATGTGCATCTGTCGAACAAGGTGGAGGTGAAGCAACCGCTCGATGCTTATACGAATCCGGCAAAGGAGTTTGTTCAGTCCATCCTTCCGAATGAACAATTCCTTACTTCCATACTCGACCAGGTGGGTAGCTATACCTTGTCCGTACCTGTCTTCCAACGGAACTTGACTACGTTGGATGCCAACTTCTCATGGCCCGTCTTTACGGGTGGGAAGCGTGTGTATGCTACACGTATCGGAAACCGGATGGTGGATTTGGCTCAGGTGGGAAAGGCTGAAACAAGTGCCTTGCTACAAACGGAACTCATTGAAACGTATTATGCCTTGCAATTGGCCAACCAGATACAGGAGGTGAAGGAACGGACTTACCGAAGTCTGCAACAACATTACGAGCATGCGTTGAAGCTGGAAGCGAATGGGATGATTACAAAGGCGGAACGGCTCTTTGCCGAAGTGAACCGACAGGAAGCCAAACGGGAATGGGAGGCTGCCCGAAAGGAACGTGAAGTGGCACACCAATCACTTTGTTCGTTGCTGGATATGGAAGAAGAGGAGGTGGATATTCTTCCGGTTTCTCCCTTGTTTGTATCGGATGAAATTCCCGATAGCATCTTTTTCAAGAGTATGATTCCGAGTACGAATTATACAATCAGCCGATTGCGTTTGGAGGAATCCATTGCTGATAACCAACTTCGTATCAGCAAGAGTGCGTATCTGCCTACCATCGCCTTGTTCGGCAAGCAGACGCTTTATGCCCGTAACTTGCCTCGCAATCTGATGCCTCGTACAGTGATAGGTATCGGCTTTACCTGGAACTTGTTCGATGGTTTGAATCGGGAAGCGGATGTGCGTGTCGCCCGCTTGGCTAAGGAATCCATCGCCTTGGAGAAAGAGAAGGCGGAGAATACACTGGATGTGTTGGTACAGAAACTTTATAGCGAATTGCAGGAGGCGCAGGACGAAGTGAGTACGTTGCAAACGACCATCGCCATGAGCGAGGAGCTGCTCCGCATCCGCCGGAAGTCGTTCGATGAAGGGATGGCTACCTCTACGGAGGTGGTGGATGCCGAAGTGATGCTCTCCAAGGTGAGGATAGCGATGTTGTTGGCTATGTATCAGTTTGATGTTTCGCTTGCTTCGCTTTGCTCGGTTTGTGGTGTACCGGAAATGTTTTGGAAAATTTTAGAGTCACCACAGATTACACAGATTTCCACAGATTAAATATCTTGATTATGAATATATTGTCAAAAGCGTTTATAATAG
>JAFQBF010000192.1 GCA_017416735.1 Bacteroidaceae bacterium
CCCACGCAACGTGCCAAGTAAGAAGAACCGAAGCCTGCATCGAAGCTGCCTACCTTAGGACCTGTCTGGCCGAAGATGGCATTCTCCGAAGCGATGGACAAGTCGCACACCACGTGAAGCACGTGTCCGCCACCGATGGCAAATCCGTTCACCATCGCAATCACCGGTTTCGGCAGTGAGCGGATCTGTTTCTGTACATCGAGCACATTCAGGCGGGGCACACCGTCGGTACCTACATATCCGCCACGGCCTTTCACATTCATATCGCCACCGGCACAGAAAGCCTTGTCGCCCGCACCGGTCAGTACTACCACGTTAATGTCTTGGCACTCACGGCAATAGTAGAGCGCATCGCTGATTTCGGTGGTGGTAGTCGGTGTGAAGGCGTTGCGATAACGCGGACGGTTGATGGTTATCTTGGCAATGCCGTTATAGAACTCGAACAGGATGTCCTGATATTCCTTGATGGTTTTCCATTCTCTTTTTTCCATATTTTTATTCTGCTTTAATCAAGATGTTTCTGATTTTTTCTGTCAATTCCGGTGTCGGTACATCAATTTTGTTGTTGAAGGCAATCACGAAATTATCGGCCAGGATTTCTTCCGGATTGATGATGTATCGGGTATTCTTTCCTACTTTTTCATCGAAGTCGCTTATTTGTTCCAATGAATAGGCCACGGTCTTTCCGTCTATCTGAATCGGTTTCATATTCTCATCGTAGGGAATGAAACCGATGTTCAGGTATTGGAAGAAAGTGCCGGTTGTGTATGGACGGTTGGCATAAAGAAGCATAGCGCACTTCTGCGGCTTTCCATCTATTGTAAAGGTGGCATAGCTGTCGTATCTGCCTACATCGGGATTGGTGATGTGTACATCCCACAGGTCTTTGGGGTATTCCAATTCTTCATCAAGTACCGTAAATCCGATGGTTTGATACATTTCTTTTTTGAAGTTCAAGCTGTTTCGGGTCAGCACGTGGAAGAGTTCGTGCAAGAGGAGTGTCTTCTGTCCTTCTTCCTTTATGTGTGAAACCAGCTTGTCGGTCAAGGCTATCCAATTACTTCGGGTGTATCCGCCGGCTCCTCCTTCATCCTTCAAGGTCGATTTCACCAACATAATTTCTTTCGGCAGAGGAAGGCTGTATTGATACTTTCGGATAGAGTCGTTCAAGTCTTCGGTAATGGCTTGGATGACTTTCTTTTCTTCGTCGTTCCATTCACGGAGTTCTTGCAGGGCGTATGCATTAAGTTCTTCCACGGTGCCGTTCGGGTTTTGTAGGCGTGACACGATGTCGAACGGGCTACGGCTACGGGTATAGCTGTCTTCTGCACTCATCAGTTGTTTGGCTTCCTCTAAGGTAGCTAAACGGAAGTTGATGGTGTCCGAGTATTGTGTATCTTCCACATTTGTCCGATTGGATTTGTTTTGACAGGACGATAGACATAAAATGCTGCAAACCAATAAAATAATCTTTTTCATCTGTGCTTATTTATTCTTTATACTCTTGTAATACTCTCTCAATAACCGGGTGTCCTCACCCTTGTCCGTCATCACTTCAAGCAATATCGGTTGTTCCTGTTCTTCGGGTGAGGCAAAGACCTTCAAGGCTTCGAACCATTCTTCGGCATTGCTTACCTTATTATAAAGGAAGCCACGTTCTTCTGCCCATCCGCGTGCCGAGGTATGATGTTCGGCGGTAATGAACCGGCGTGATGCTCCGCCCGACTTGTCCATTCCCGGAAGGGTATGGAAGATTTCGCCTCCCTCGTTGTTCAGGAGCAGGATGCGGAGGTTGTTGTGGTAATGTCTGCACCACAGGGCATTCATATCGTAGAAGAAGCTCAAATCGCCGATGATGACGAAGTTCAGCTTGTCCGATGCGGCGGCATAGCCGAGAGCCGATGAAAGCGACCCTTCGATACCGTTCACGCCCCGATTGCAACATACTTCCACCTCGGACGACAGAGGGAATAGCTGGGCATATCGCACCGTCGAGCTGTTCGCCAAGTGCAAGGCGCAAGGGGCGGGGAGTGCCTGAATCAAGTCGCCCGTCACGCTAATCTGCGAATAGGGCAGTACGGGCGAAGGGATGGTCTTGCACCAGTCTTCCCACATCGTCGGGTAGGCCGTCGGCTTTCCGTCAAGCTTGAATGCCATCTTTTCGAGGAACTCAAACGGATCCATCTCGATGACCGTGGTGAGGCATCCGAAGAGGTCGGCCACCTTTCCATCGGGAGTGATGTGCCAATGTTCCTTGGGCGGATGGTTCCGCAGGTATTTCTTCAACTGCTTCGACACGATATGTCCGCCATAGGTGATGAGCAAATCGGGTGTCATCTGCTCTTGTCGCTCTTCATCCATCGCCGAGATGGCCACATCGAAGTTCTTGATGGACAAGGCAGGAATGGTTCGGTTGCTCAAATGCTCGCTCAGCCAGGCAAAGTTCTTCGAAAGCGGCTTGATGAACTTCTTGTCGAACTCGTAGATGAGGGTCATCTGTCCCACCACCACCATTCGCTTGGTGTAGCTGTTCAGCTTGTCTATCAGTTCCTTATAGTCTCGGTCATAGACATTCAGCCCTTGATAGCGGGTGATGACACGCACATCGGGAAGCGCCTTCGCCGTAAAGCGATAGATAGGTTCGGAGATGGGTACATTGATATGCACCGGTCCTTTCCCGTGATGCGTAGTTTCCAGGATGGCCTCGTTAATCAAGCGGTTGCAATGCCATTCATCCTCGTCGGTATGCACTTCGGGCAGGTTCACCGACATCTTCACGAGTCCTCCGAAGACATTCGGTTGAGGAAGGGTCTGTCCGTCCATCTGGCCAATCCAGGCTGCCGGTCGGTCGGCTGAAATCACGATAAGCGGCACTTGTTGGTAATAAGCCTCCGCCACGGCCGGATGCAGGTTCAGCAAGGCTGAGCCGGAGGTGCAACAAACCGCAGCCGGTCCTCCGCCTTGAAGCGAAAGCCCGATGGCAAAGAAGCCCGCACTCCGTTCATCGGTCACTGAATAGCAAGTGAAGTCCTCGATGTTGGCAAGGGTGTGGACGATGGCGGCATTCCGGCTTCCCGGGCAAAGCACCATCTTCCGTACGCCGTGTGCCTTCAACAGGGCGACTAATTGCAAGATATTTCGTTTGTCTGAGTACATTTTATAATATATTCTTCATCGTTCTCATTTTCGCTCCCGTCTCTTCCCATTCGCTTCGCACCTCGGACGAAGGGAGAATGCCTCCACCGGCATACAGCTTCACTTCCGTCGAACGGATTTCCATACAACGGAGGTTTACATACAGCTCGGTATTTCCTTCGGGATCCATCCATCCGACAAAGCCTGTGTAATACCGTCGGTCATAGCCTTCGTTCTCGGCGATGAATTGATAGGCTTCAGCCTTGGGAAGTCCGCACACGGCAGGGGTAGGGTGAAGTTCCTTCAGCAAGTTGCCTAAATGTCCGGTCTCCTTCAGTTGGAAGAGGAAGTCCGTCTTCAGGTGAACCAACTGGCCGGCACGGGCGGTATAAGGGCCTTTCTCGGTCATCTTCATACCGTGCTTCTTGATGATTTTCCGCACATATTCCGCCACAATCGCCTGTTCCTCCTTGTTTTTGGGATTCCATTCGGTCGGCTCGATGCCATTCACAATAGGAAGTGTACCAGCCAAGGCCACGGTCTTCCAGTTTCTGTCACTACCGCTGAGCAGAATTTCGGGCGTGCTTCCTAACCAAGTCCCCGTGACGGGGGTATGACAAAGGTAAATCATCATCCGCGGATAGTCATTACAAGCCTTCACGAAGGTTTCTAAGGGAGAAAACTCTTCCGTGATGGGGCAGAAGGCCGGACGGGAAAGCACTAATTTCTTGAATTTCTTTTCCTTCAATGGCTCCATAAACCGGCGGAAGGCTGCATAGTATCGGTCGTATCGTTCCGTTTCATTCAGCGTATGGACAGGTGTCGAAGGGAGCTGTTTACTGCTCAGGATGGCATCGGTATGCTCCAACGAACCCAAGGATGGAATGATTTCATCCCAGTCGTATGCCGTGATGTCGGGACGAATCAAGACGATGGGGTGTTCCTCCGTCTGCCGGAAAGGGGCGATGACAAAGCCTTTCTTTCCGTTCAGTTCACTGATGTCGGTCAGTGTTTCCACTTCTTCCGTCCGTTGGAGAATGAAGTAACATTCGTCCGTCCACGGAAGGCGGTAGAGTGCAAAGCTGAGATTGCTTCGGGTCAGTCCGTCAATCAGCCGGTGGATCTGTAAGTCGGGGATTCTCATTTCTTTCGGATGATATAGTTCACTACTCGGATACTGGCCACCAGCTTGCCTGTAAGGGTGGTGATGGTGATGTCCCAGATGTGGGTGGTGCTTCCTTTATGTACCAACCGACCGCTGGCATATACCTTGTTGCCCACCTTTACGGGTGCTATGTGGTTTCCGCTCACTTGCATCCCGAAGGGAATTTCGTTCGGGGCACAATGTTCCCACGAACCGTGTCCTGCCAACGATTCCGCCAGGGCGAGCGATGCCCCGCCGTGCAAGGTCCCGTATGGCTGACAAGTGCGATGGTCCACCGGCATCTCGGCGTGTGTGGTGCCGTCTGCATCGGTAGGCAGGAAGACGATACCCAGATTGTCTTCCATCGAATGGCCCAAGTAAGCGCGTTCAGTAGCCGTATCTTTCATCATTTCGCTAATCTTTGTTTAAATGTAGCACAAAAGTAGTGAATTTATGGGGGACACGGAAGAATAAGAACTTTATTTTTACTAAATTTGTTCCCAATTATTATA
>JAFQBF010000193.1 GCA_017416735.1 Bacteroidaceae bacterium
ATAAGTGTCCCAAATCCAATCGTCTGTATAGAAAGGAACTCCATGGTCTTCATGAATCTTGCCGTCGAACGCACTGAAGTATCGGCCATCCTCACTCATGCAGATAGGACGTTCGAAGGTGCGATAGTAAGAAGAATAAAGCACGGTCTTTTCGTCTTCCGTACCCCCTTCCACCTGGATGCGGGACAAGGCCTTGTTCCAAATGTCGCGACCGGTTTCTGCCAAAGCATCTACATTGTAATCTTTCTGTTCGCGCTCCAAGTTCTTCTTGGCCTGTTCGGCACTAATGAAAGAGATACCATAACGGAGGTTCACTTGACGGGTACCGTCTGCAAAACGCCATACGGCACAAGCATTCCGTCCTTCAGCATCTGTCTGTGTATCAACTAGCTTACCGCTTGCCAAGATACCGGTTTGGATCGGTTCCTGTTCGGGTTCGATATACAGATAGATGTTGGTATTGTCGCTTAATTGTTGATATCCGCTGATGCCTTTAGCATTTGCATGAATGGCTCCCATGCGGGTATTTACCATCACATAGACCGGCTTGTCTTCCTGACGGAACTCGATGTTATAGATAGCCGACTGATGCGACAAGGCATATTTTACCCCCATGTTGTTATCATCCAATTCCACCTCAAAGGAATAGGGGGTAAGCTTCTCTTTGTCATACGTATAGGAATGAACCGGCTTCAAGTCGTTACCTTGATAGGGAGTCAAGTTGAAAGCCGAACGTTCACGATGATTGGTCACTACGACCGGAAGGCCATTGACACGTTCAGAAGTATAATCCGAACGCTCCGGATAAACACGAAGCATGCTGTTGGGCAACTGTACGGTAGGGAAGGTGGGCACCAGCAGATGACTGATGTTGCCAATGTAAGGATTCACATAATCCACACATTCTTTCTTCATATCCGCAGACGGAATAGAAGTACATCCGCCCATGAAGGAAGCCAAAGCTAAGAAAATGATGAAATGTCTGAATTTAATCATACAATTTGGGATATTTGAAAAAAGGACTTACCCACACGGAGTAAGTCCTTTCAAATTTATGGATAATCAGTATTATCTTTCTATTTCAGAAGATTGATTATTCTTCAACAGCAGCCTGAGCAGCAGCCAAGCGTGCGATAGGCACACGGAACGGAGAACAAGAAGCGTAATCCAAACCGATCTTAGCGCAGAACTTAACTGATGTAGGTTCACCACCGTGTTCACCACAGATACCTGTACGCATACCCGGACGAACGGCACGACCGTTTTCAACTGCCATCTTAACCAACTGACCAACACCCTTCTGGTCGAGTACCTGGAATGGGTCAACCTTCAAGATCTTCTTTTCCAAGTAAGCCGGCAAGAATGAAGCGATGTCGTCACGTGAGTAACCGAATGTCATCTGAGTCAAGTCGTTAGTACCGAATGAGAAGTATTCAGCTTCAGTAGCGATACGGTCAGCTGTCAAGGCAGCACGTGGGATTTCAATCATTGTACCTACTTCGAATTCTACTTCGATTCCTTGTTCTTCGAATACGGTAGCAGCAGTCTTCATGATGATTTCCTTCTGTTGCTTGAATTCGTACAAGATACCAATCAACGGAACCATGATTTCCGGCATCGGGTTCTTGCCTTCCTTCTTCAATTCGCAAGCAGCTGTCAAGATGGCGCGAGTCTGCATTGCAGTGATTTCCGGGAATGTGATACCCAAACGGCAACCACGGTGACCCAACATCGGGTTGTTTTCTGCCAAGCTAGCTACACGACGCTTGATTTCTTCTACGCTAACGCCCATTTCGTCAGCCATAGTCTGTTGACCAGCTGTATCATGTGGTACGAATTCGTGCAAAGGTGGGTCAAGCAAGCGGATGTTCACCGGACAACCGTCCATAGCTTCCAAGATACCCTTGAAGTCAGCCTTCTGATATGGCAACAACTTAGCCAATGCCTTTTCACGGCCTTCAGCTGTAGTAGCCAAAATCATTTCACGCATAGCGATAATCTTCTGACCTTCGAAGAACATGTGTTCTGTACGAGTCAAACCGATACCCTTAGCACCGAAGTCACGAGCAATCTTAGCATCGTGCGGAGTATCAGCATTGGTACGAACCTGCAACTTAGTGTACTTGTCGCAAAGATCCATCAATTCCTTGAAGTCACCTGACAATTCAGCAGCCTTAGTAGGAATCTTACCAGCGAATACCTGACCTGTAGTACCGTTCAATGAGATGTAGTCACCTTCCTTATATACTACGCCTTCGATTTCAACTGTCTTAGCCTTGTAGTCAACGTTGATTGCACCAGCACCTGATACACAGCACTTACCCATACCACGGGCAACTACGGCAGCGTGAGAAGTCATACCACCACGAGCTGTCAAGATACCTTCAGCAGCTGACATACCAGCCAAGTCTTCCGGAGAAGTTTCGATACGAACCATGATTACCTTATGGCCGTCGTTGTGCCATTGTTCAGCATCGTCAGCGTGGAATACAATCTGACCGCAAGCAGCACCCGGAGAAGCAGGCAAACCTTGAGTGATTACCTTAGCCTTCTTCAAAGCATCCTTGTCGAATACAGGGTGGAGGAGTTCGTCCAACTTCTGAGGTTCGCAACGCAAGAGAGCAGTCTTTTCGTCGATCATGCCCTGACGCAACAAGTCCATAGCGATCTTAACCATCGCTGTACCTGTACGCTTACCGTTACGAGTCTGCAAGAACCACAATTTACCTTCCTGTACGGTAAATTCCATATCCTGCATATCCTTATAGTGATTTTCCAACTTAGTCTGGAGAGCGTCGAGTTCTGCGTAGATTTCCGGCATAGCTTCTTCCATAGAAGGATACTTAGCTACACGTTCTTCTTCAGAGATACCGGCACGTTCTGCCCAACGTTGAGAACCAATCTTGGTAATCTGTTGCGGAGTACGGATACCTGCTACTACGTCTTCACCCTGAGCGTTGATCAAATATTCACCGTTGAACAAGTCTTCACCGTTACCAGCGTCGCGAGAGAAGCAAACACCTGTAGCAGAAGTGTCACCCATGTTACCGAATACCATTGCCTGTACGTTAACGGCAGTACCCCATTCAGCAGGAATACCTTCCATCTTACGATAGAGGATAGCGCGTTCGTTCATCCAGCTGTCGAATACAGCACAGATAGCACCCCACAACTGTTCGTATGAATCGTTAGGGAAGTCCTTACCAGTCTGAGCCTTAACAGCAGCCTTGAACTTAGCAACGAGTTCTTGCAAGTCTTCAACTTCCAATTCGTTGTCCAACTTCACGCCCTTAGCTTCCTTCACTTCTTCGATGATGGCTTCGAATGGGTCGATATCTTCCTTGTTCACCGGCTTCATACCCAATACTACGTCACCATACATCTGAACGAAACGACGGTATGAGTCCCATGCGAAACGTGCATTACCAGTCTTGCGGATGATACCAGCAACAACGTCATCGTTCAAACCAAGGTTCAAGATAGTATCCATCATACCCGGCATAGAAGCACGAGCACCTGAACGTACAGAAACCAACAACGGATTTTCGATGTCACCGAACTTTGAGTTCATCAAAGTTTCAATGTTGGCAACAGCCTTTTCTACTTCGTCCTTCAAAAGGGCTACCACCTTATCTTTACCTTCTGAGAAGTATTCGTTACAAACGTCAGTAGTGATAGTGAAACCCGGAGGCACAGGAACACCGATAAGGTTCATTTCAGCCAAGTTGGCACCCTTACCACCAAGCAGATTTCTCATTTCTGCCTTACCTTCAGCAAGACCATTACCAAAGGTATAAACTCTTTTTTTGTCCATGATTTAAATTATTTAAAGTTAACTCTCTCGAATATTTAGACGCAAAACTAACTATATTTTATGGAATTTCAAACAAAACAAGCAAAAAAAACGAAGTGAAAATGCTATTTCGACAATCACCGATGAATATATCCCTTAAGATAGAGCATAACTCGAAGATTTTTGCTAATTTTGCACCCAAATCAACTTATTCTTAAACACGTGTCGAGAAAGAAAAAAGCACTTCCTTTATTAGAGAAGATAACAATAACAGATGTAGCAGCCGAAGGCAAAGCCTTGGCGAAAGTGAACGATTTGGTGGTGTTCGTACCTTATGTGGTGCCGGGCGATGTGGTCGATTTACAGGTGAAGCGAAAAAAGAACAAGTATGCTGAGGCTGTGGCCGTGAAATTCCACGAGTATTCACCTGAAAGAGCCGTGCCATTCTGCCAGCACTACGGTGTGTGCGGTGGATGCAAATGGCAATGCTTGTCGTATGAAGACCAAATCAAGTACAAGCAGAAGCAGGTGACGGACAATCTTACCCGAATCGGAAAGGTGGAATTGCCCGAAATTTCTCCCATTTTAGGCTCGGAAAAGACCGAATTCTACCGTAACAAGCTTGAATTTACATTCTCGGACAAGCGCTGGCTCACGGAGGAAGAGGTGAAGGCGGAAACCAAATACGACCAGATGAATGCGGTAGGTTTCCACATTCCGGGGGCTTTCGACAAGGTATTGGCCATCGAAAAATGCTGGTTGCAGGACGATATCAGCAACCAAATCCGCAATACTATCCGTGATTATGCCTACGAGCATGGCTTGGCATTCTACAATATCCGCAATCACGAAGGTTTGTTGCGTAACCTGATGATTCGTACATCGAGTACAGGTGAGCTCATGGTATTGCTTCAGGTAAGAATTTCTGCTGATAAGGATTTGGACGACACGAAAGCTTTGTTGGCCCATGTGGCCGAGAAATTCCCGCAAATTACTTCCTTATTATATGTAGTGAACAACAAGTGCAACGATACCATCAACGACCTCGATGTGGAAGTCTTCAAGGGTAACGATCACATCTTCGAGGAAATGGAAGGATTGCGTTTCAAGGTAGGCCCGAAGTCATTCTATCAGACGAACTCCGAACAGGCCTATAATTTATATAAGGTAGCGCGCGACTTTGCCGGACTTACGGGTGACGAATTGGTTTACGACCTTTATACAGGTACCGGAACCATCGCCAACTTCGTGTCACGCAAGGCCAAGAAGGTTGTCGGCATCGAATATGTGCCCGAAGCCATCGAGGACGCCAAAGTGAACTCAGCCATCAACGGCATTGAGAATACCTTGTTCTATGCCGGCGACATGAAGGATATGCTCACCCAGGATTTCATCAACGAGCACGGACGCCCGGATGTCATCATCACCGACCCTCCACGTGCCGGTATGCACAACGATGTGATTGACGTCATCCTGTTTGCCGAGCCGAAGCGAATTGTGTATGTGAGCTGTAACCCCGCCACACAGGCACGTGACCTTCAGTTGCTCGACGTGAAGTACAAGGTAGTTGCCGTTCAGCCGGTGGATATGTTCCCGCACACTCATCATGTGGAAAATGTAGTTTTGTTGGAAAAGAGATAAGATAGATATGTCAAGAGGAAGAAACAACACAGGTCGCCCCATAGCGAGAAGAGCGGCCCAATACACCGTCCTGAACGTGACGGAACCTGCCGAAC
>JAFQBF010000046.1 GCA_017416735.1 Bacteroidaceae bacterium
TGACTTGGCTTCTTTCTCCTTGGCTTTCTTACGGGCCTCTTCTTCGGCACGCTTGCGAGCTTCTTCCTCGGCACGTTTACGGGCCTTTTCGATTTCCTGTTCAATCAGACGGTCAATCTGTGCATTCAGCTTGTTGGCCGTACGACGCTTCTTGTTTATTTCATTCTGGATACCTTTTTGCCTGCGCTTCAAACCATTCAAAATTCCCTGACGATCTTTCTCCTGTTTCTCGAGCTTCTTCTTCTCGGCTTCACCTTCTTTTAAAAGCTTCTCCTTGGCAGCACGAGTTGTTTCCAATTCGTCCTTCTTAGCCTCTACCTGTTTCTGTTTGCGTTCGATTTCAATGGCCTGCAGACGTTGATAATTGGCATACTCGCGCACATACCGCAAGCGTCGATAGGTCTGGCTCAAATTTTCGGCAGAGAAAATGAACATCAGCTTTTCGTGAATGGACTTGTTGCGATACATATATTGTACAGACGCTTCGTATTTATCTTTTTTGTCTTTGAGATCACGCTGCAAGGTCCTCAACTGACGCTGAAGAGTCGCTATTTCATTGTTCAATGACTTCACATCTTTTTCGATGGCCTGAATGTATTTCTTGCGGTCGGCTATCTGCCCGTTTATCAAAGCCAAATTGTCCAACTGACTCTTAACGTCCTTCTTTGTAGAGGTCAAGAGGGTTTCCGACTCTGCAATCTGTTGTTGCAGTTCGTTCCGTTGGTTTTCCAATTCCTTGATTTTCTTGGTTGTAGTTTGCGCCGGAAGGGCCATTCCCAAGAAAACCATCAAGCATAGCAAGAAGATGCGTCTCATTTTTTAAGCAACTGTTTGAGGATGTCTCCCAATTCTACTTTCTCGTATTTATTGGAGACCTCCGTATGTGTTTCCCAATTCGTATTCATAGACAGGCGGGACAAAGCAAACGAAGCCTTCACCGGTTTCTTGCCTCCCTCGAAAGACACTCGCATATCCGCAGGAAATTGTTTCTGTCCCAAAGTTCGGAAAGCATCGTACTTCCATCGCAACAAATAAGGTGTACCCGACAAGCCAATACAGCTTTCCTTCAACAACGCATCGGGCGCCTGGGTGAGGAATTGATAGGTAAAACGCTTACCCTTCTTTACGCCCAAAGCAACACCGTCCGATTCGGCTTCAACCTTGAAAGCTGATACGTCGCGAGGCGTCAAGTCTCCCTTTCCCGGCAAAAAGAGTTCATTCAGGAACAATGCTTGCAACGTATGAAAGTCCAAATCGGCATTGGTCAAGGCTTTAAGTTCTGCAAACGAAACCCGTACATAACGTTTGTTCATCCGGTCAATAACCAATACACCACCCGGCGAAATCTCCGCACGGGCCACTTCGATACCTAACAACGGAGCGATGGACATCTGGATGACTTCACCTTTCTTGATACGGAGAGTGCCGTTAACCTTGGTTGCCCCCTTGCCTCCCAAATCGACGGACAAAGCCATCTTGGCCGTCAATGCATCCCATCCACCGGCATTGGCTATGACAGTTTCCACATACTCTGTTTCTGTCATACCTTCGATGGAATGGACCTTTTTCAGCGATTTGGTGGATGAACAGGAAGCGAACACACACACCAGCACAACCATCCATACTATGGAATTGATTCGTTTCGTCATTCAGCAAAATATTTCTTGTTGGTTATCTTTTTCTTCAGAAGCTTCAGTTCTTTCTCGGTACGCGGATCACTTCCTTCCTCTACCGGTTCACCTGCCAATTTTTCGGCCTGTTTCCAATATTCCAATGCCTTCTCATGCTCTCCATTCATATAATAGATGTCGCCACAATGCTCAACAACCACCGAACTCTTGGCTCCATCATTCTGCATAGCTTGGTCGATATAGATACGCGCCTCGGCATATTTTCCTTTCTCGAAAAGAATCCAAGCGTATGTATCCAGATAAGTTCCGTTCTTAGGCTCGGCCTTTACCGTCTTATAGCTCATTTCTTCGGCCTTGTCCAAATGCTTTTTCTCCACAGAGAGATAATAGGCATAATTGTTCAATGCACCGATGTTGTCAGGATTATAGACCAATGCCGAATCGTATGCAGCGTATGCTTCCGCATTCATCTTCTTGGTGTGATACAAATCGCCCAAGATGGAATAGAAGTCGGAAGCCATGCTCTTGTCGCTATTCGGGCCTACCTGACGGATGCCTTTCTTGAACACTTCCATTGCCTCGTCCTTCTGGTCCTTCTGATAATGCGCCAAGCCCCAATAATAATAAAATTCCAAGGCTTCGGGCATATATTCGACGGCTGGCGAGCAGATTCGGATGACTTCATCCAAGTCTTCTTTTGAGATGGCGAAACTTAGGAGCTGAAGACGAGCCGGCTTGTTCTCGGGATCTATATCCAGCACCTGCCAAAGAACAGGCTTCACTTGCTCATTCATCTGTTTGGACAACAAATATTGTGCCGCCAGCATCGCCACATCGGCATTCTCCTGTTCTTGCGCCAACATGGAGTCAAAAAGACCGATAATCTTGATACTGTCCCTATCCCCTCTTTCAGAACGCATAATCAGTTGGCGCATGATGTTCACCTTCGTTTGGCTTTCCACCTTTCTGTTCAGCAGAAGAGAATCGAGTTGCACACGATAGAGGCTGTCCATACCCATCTTTTCATAATAGGTAGCCATGGAAAGCATGGCGGGTGCATAGCCAGGTTCTGTTGCAAGCACTTGCCGATAGGTTTTGTAAGCCTCTTCCTCGCGGTCATTTTCCATATACACATCGCCCAACATAGTCAGATAACGCATATCATACGGATATTCCTTGGCCAAGCTCTCCATCTCCGTGAAAGCCTGTTCCGTGCTGTCCATCGCCAAATACATACGGAATTTCTCCATGCTGATTTGTTCAGACTTGCCATCCAACTTCTCCAAACGATTCAAGGTATGAATGACCTTTTCGTAGTCTTGCGTACGATTATACATATCGACCAACGCCATCAGCGGCTCCAAACGGGAAGGCGATTGGGTAACCATTTCTTCGATAACCTCGATGGCCTTTTCGTTTTCGCCTTTATTCTGATAATAGCCGGCCAATGTCTCCTTATACCAATAATTATTCGGCTCGGCATTCATTGCCTTACGCAGAAGTTCTTCCCCCTTTTGCGCCTGACCTAAATACATGTGGCATTTGGCCAGTTCGTACATGGTAACGGCACTTGAGGGATTGATGTCCAGACAATGGCTATACATCTCGAAAGCTGCGCCCATATCTCCCTTTTCCTTCAAGCGGACGGCTTCAAGGAAATAATAATCGAACTTGCGTTTCTGTTCAAACGTCAGCGCGTTTTCCTGCAATCGTGAAGGCGATTTTCTCGATGAAATCGATGATTTTCGAGAAGCTCCACACGAAAGGAGCATGCCCGCAAGACACAAGCACAAGCAGACGATTCCGATATTTGACCTTAGTCTTCTATTCATTGGCTTATTTTTTACCTGTATGTCCAAAGCCTCCGGCACCACGTTCCGTTTCATCCAGAACTTCCACCTCTTCCCAATCGGCTTGTTCATGGCGGGCTATGACCATTTGGGCAATACGCTCGCCGTCCTCTATCACAAACTCTTCAGCCGAAAGGTTCACCAAGATGACACAAACTTCTCCTCGATAATCGGCATCAATCGTTCCCGGAGAATTCAGCACACCAATCCCCTTCTTGATGGCCAAACCGCTGCGTGGACGAACTTGCGCTTCGAAGCCTTTCGGCAATGCCATATAAAGACCGGTTGGCACCAGACAACGCTGTAAAGGTTTCAACACGATAGGTTCATCAAGGTTGGCCCGAAGGTCCATCCCCGCCGATTGTTCCGTGGCATATTGAGGCAACGGATGCTTTGATTTATTGATAACTTGAACTTTCATAGATTGCAATATTACATTACTGGGTGCGAATTTACACATTTCAACTGATTTATCGATAGGTTTTCCATTTTTTAAAAGGAAGTTTTATACTTTTGTAATCAAATAAACAAAAAATCATGAATTGGCAACAACTGATATCCAACAAACGCTTCGGTTTGGAAGAAATACATGAAGCGCAGAAAGACGACCGTACGGAATTCCAACGCGATTACGACCGGCTGATTTTCTCTGCCCCCTTCCGCCGCTTGCAGAACAAGACGCAAGTGTTCCCCCTTCCGGGAAGCGTCTTTGTGCACAACCGGCTAACGCATAGCCTGGAGGTTTCTTGCGTAGGACGCTCCTTAGGCAACTCCATCGCCATACAGCTCGTAGCCAAGTATCCTGAGCTGGCCAACACCCACGTACCCGAAATAGGCGCCATCGTTTCGGCAGCTTGCTTGGCCCATGATTTAGGCAATCCGCCATTCGGACATTCCGGCGAAAAGGCCATCTCCACTTATTTCTCCGAGGGGAAGGGATTAGCGCTCAAATCACAACTTTCTTCGATGGAATGGGAAGATTTGACACATTTCGAGGGGAATGCCAACGCATTCCGCCTGCTGACCCATCAATTCCTCGGACGCAGGAAAGGAGGATTCGTGATGACTTACTCGACCTTAGCGGCCATTGTAAAATATCCCTTTCCATCCGTTCTGGCCGGAAAGAAATCCAAATTCGGATTCTTCACCTCTGAGGAAAACAGCTATCTGAAAATTGCGGAAGAATTAGGCATCAAGCGCCTCAGCAAAGAAGGTGAACCTCCTCAATACGCACGTCACCCGCTGGTCTATCTCGTGGAAGCCGCAGATGACATCTGCTATCAGATGATGGACATTGAAGATGCTTACAAGCTAAAACTGCTGACTCCCAAAGAAGCCAAAGACCTTTACCTGCTTTTCTTCGACGAGAAGAAAAAGTGCAGAGTGGAGGATATTTTCAGCTTCGTAACCGACGGGAACGAGCAGATGGCCTATTTAAGGGCGACCGTCATCGGCATATTGATAAAGGAGTGTACCAAAGTATTCATGGAAAACGAGGAGGCCATTTTGAATGGGACCTTCGAGGGGGCGCTCATCAAGCACATCAGCTCGCCATTGAGCGAATCTTACAAGGAATGTTCCAGAGTGGCTGTCGAAAAGATTTATCGTTCGCGAGATGTACTCGACATCGAGTTGGCCGGCTTCCACGTCATCAGCACCTTGCTCGAACTGATGATCAATGCCGTACAATCTCCAGAGAAAGCTTATTCACAACTGCTCATCAACCGGGTATCCAGCCAATATGACATAAAGGCACCCACACTTTATGGAAGAATCCAAGCCGTACTTGACTATCTCTCCGGGATGACGGACGTATTTGCACTTGACCTTTTCCGGAAAATCAAAGGGAACGGACTACCCGCCGTATAACCATAGAAAAGGCTGCTTTGAGCAGCCTTTCTTATTATATCTTAGACAAAACCGGATTCGCACCCGAAGTAATATTCAATGCATCGGGATTCTGAGCCACGAACGACTCTATGTGACGAACACGCTTTTGCTCCAATATCTCATCCACAGCTATCAAGATGCCCGTTTCTTCCACATCGCCAAAGCCATAGTTAATGGCAGTGCCAAACATTCGCATCGTTGGCGACAAACCCATATAGGCATTAACCAATGGAGGGATGTTGTATCCCAACTTACGAACCTCAGTGTTGAGTATGCGATAATCTTCCTTAAAAGAATCACAACAGAACATTTTCTCCAACAGCGACAAATCTGTTTCCAATTCCAACGGCTTGATAGGAGTTATCAATTTATCGGGATCCACAAAGTGCTTGTTCAAAAAATAGAGAATCATGTCACGGCCTTGACGATGATAATTAGGATACATGGTCATCTTACCAAAGAAATATTTCATATTGGGCTTGATAACGGTCAACGCGCCCAACCCGTCCCAAAGATTGTCCAAGGCAAAAAGGCCCTTCGAACCGGCACGACTGGATTGATATTCCAAAGTTACGAAAGAACGACCCAGCTCGACGGTATATGGCAGATATTCCTTCAAAAACTTTTCCGAGAAATCGAACATGTGGGCAGTGGCCAAAACAGGCTTTCCATGCTCGTCAAATTCGACCTCATCACCCAAAAGATAGCGGTAACCTCCCAAAATCTCTTCCGCTTCCGGATTCCAAACTACCAGCTGCTTGTACGGATTCGGCATCACGTCGTATTCATCAATATCCATTGACTTGCCTGTGCCCCCTCCACCTGCACGGAAGGCAATCTCGCGCAAACGTCCGATTTCCTTCATCACGTTAGGCGCATTATGAGCCGTCACAATGTAGATTTCATTATGGCTCTTGTTCGTGAACCGCAAACGTCTTTCTGGCGTCAGTTCGGATTTCAGGATTTCCTTGCTTATCGGGGCAATAATATCTTCCATATATATGTGTAACTCTTTTATTCTAATTATAACTTATACACCACGTCCTTGACAAACTGTGCCCATTGAGCAGGCGTCTTCGACTTGTCGAACGTTTGCCAGGGTATGGGTTTTCCAATGGTCAGCGTGAACGTCTTGTGACGATTCTTCAACATCTCGTCGGCCAAATACAGCATAGCTAAATTCACCTTCCCGCCAAATATCTTGCAGAAGTTGGCCAGATTGTAGAAGAAGTCGGAGTTGCGTCCTTCGAAATGCAAAGGAACTACGTCGCGTTTCGTTTCTACACTCTTGACGATGAAGGTCTTTTTCCAATCCAAGTCCTGGATGACGCCATTTTGACGACGCGAGCAAAGACCGGCCGGGAACATGATGATGTGGTTATCGGAACCGAACCCTGCTTCCACCATCCGAGGGAAGTCACGCGATTGGGAGCCCGTTTTGTTGATAGGAATGCAAAGAGGAGCCAACCCACGCAGATTCATCAGCAAGTCGTTCACCAAATAGCGGATGTTGCCATCGTATTTCTTTCCAAGCACATAACCCAAGGAGATGCCGTCCTGTCCGCCCAACGGATGGTTGCAAACAAAAGTGCATCGGCCTTCTTCCGGCAGATTTTCCATCCCCTTCACTTCGACCTTACAATCGAGGAAGTCCATACAGGCTTCCAGAAAATCCACACCGACCTTATCCTTCGATTCGCGCAAGAACACATTCAATTCGTCTTGATGCACGATGCGCTTCAAGTAAGAAACCAAAAAACCGGGTACGTATTTATACTTCTTGCCCAACTTTCCTTGAAGGATTCTCTCTATGTCGATTAAAAAAAATGAGTCGTCTGCCATTTTACTAAAAAACTTTTCCTTGCAAAGGTAATTCATCTTTTTTTATCTCGGCAATTTATGGCAAAAAAAAGCGACACAAAATTAAAAAAATGTGCAATTTTGCGTTCTCCATTTTGAACGGCTCATCCTTTTTGCACACTCGGGCAGGAAATGAGCAAGAAAAAGCAAACCTTTCCTACCCTCAGAAACACGCCCAAAAGGGCTTCCAGAAGGTCTTTCGAAAGTTATCAACAAGGTGTTGAAAACTTCTTGAAATATTTTTCGGAAAATATAGTGGGGAATTGTGGGGAATTGTGTAATTTTACACCCTAATCAATATAATAAGGTGTAAATATGCGATTTTTAGGCAATTCAGAAGCAAAAACCGACGCCAAGGGACGAGTGTTCCTGCCGGCCACATTCCGCAAGCAGCTGCAAGCAGCCGCCGAGGAGAGCCTCATCATGCGCAAAGACACCTACCAAGACTGCCTGGTACTCTATCCGGAAAGTGCTTGGAACGAACAGATGAACGAGCTGCGCGAACGGTTGAACCGATGGAATCCGAAGCATCAGATGATTTTCCGCCAATTCGTGTCCGATGTCGAAATCATCACACTGGACGCAAGCGGACGTTTCCTCATCCCGAAACGTTATCTGAAACTGGCAAACATCGTGCAGGATGTCCGCTTCATCGGGATGGACAATACGATTGAAATCTGGTCGAAGGAAATCGCCGACAAGCCGTTCATGGCACCGGAAGAATTCGAGAAGGAATTGGAAGAAATAATGGGGATGCCCACGAATTTATAAAAACGCGCTGACGTTTTGAGTGAAACGCGCTGACGTTTTAAAAAAACGCGAAGGCGAATCTCACGAAGCGTCAAAATCAAACAAGAACCATGTCAAAGGAAGAACAAACATACCACGTGCCCGTCCTGCTGAACGAAAGCATCGAAGGGATGAACCTGCAACCGGAAGGCATCTACGTAGATGTCACATTCGGCGGTGGAGGACACTCGAAAGAAATCCTTCGCCAAGGCGACAAGAGCATCCGTCTGTACAGCTTTGACCAGGACGAGGACGCCGAAAGAAACATTGTGGACGACGAGCGATTCACCTTCGTGCGAAGCAACTTCCGCTATCTGCACAACTTCCTCCGCTATCACGGTGTGGAAGAGGTAGATGCCATCTTGGCCGACCTGGGCGTATCGTCGCATCACTTCGACGATTCGGAAAGAGGATTCTCTTTCCGTTTCGACGGCAAGCTGGATATGCGGATGAACAAACGTGCCGGCATGACCGCCGCCGAAGTGGTGAACAACTACGAAGAAGAACGTCTGGCCGACATCTTTTACCTGTATGGCGAGCTGAAGAACAGCCGCAAGCTGGCATCGGCCATCGTGAAGGCACGCGCCAACAAGCAGATTGTCACCATCGGCGACTTCCTTGACATCGTGAAACCCATGTTCGGCCGCGAACGCGAGAAGAAAGAACTCGCCAAGGTTTTCCAAGCCCTCCGTATCGAAGTCAACCAAGAAATGGAGGCCTTGAAAGAAATGCTATACGCTGCCGCCGAAGCCTTGAAGCCGGGCGGAAGACTGGTAGTCATCACCTACCACTCGCTGGAAGACCGCATGGTGAAGAACATGATGAAGACAGGAAACATCGAGGGGAAGGCCGAGCAAGATTTCTTCGGCAACGTGCAGACACCTTTCCGTCTGGTAAACAACAAAGTGATTGTGGCCAGCGACGAAGAAGTGGCACGAAACCCCCGCTCACGGAGTGCCAAACTTAGAATTGCAGAAAAGAAATAAAAGAAAAGATACACATGAAGGAACAGAACCCCAACAAGCAAAAGAAAGAAAAGAAAAGCGCCTCGCCCAAGCACATGTCCATCAAGAGCATCTTGGGAGGAGACATCCTGGCCAATGATTTTTTCAAGAGGCAAACCAGCCTCCTGATACTCATCATGGTTCTGACCATCCTGTACATCAACAACCGATATGAATGCCAACAAGAGATGATAGAAATCGACCGCTTGAAGAAAGAACTGACCGACATCAAGTACGACGCCTTGACCCGTTCCTCCGAGCTGATGGAGAAAAGCCGGCAAAGCCGCATCGAAGAATACATCTCGACCGAAGAGAGCCATTTGGAAACGGCCACCAGCCGCCCTTTTTCAATTAAGAAAGACTAAAGAAATATGACACCGCATACAAAAAAAATAATGACCCGTTACTCCTTCATCATCCTCGTGATGGTGCTGGTAGGCCTTGCCATTGTGGTGAAGGCAGGTGTCATCATGTTCGCCGAACGACAATACTGGCATGATGTAGCCGACCGTTTCGTGAAGGAAAATGTCACCGTCCGTCCCAACCGAGGCAACATCATCTCTTCCGACGGGCAGCTGATGGCCAGCAGCTTACCGGAATACAAAATCTACATGGACTTCAAGGCAGGCGGCGAAGCAAAAGACGCCCTCTTAATGGACACACTGGATGCCATCTGCGAAGGGCTTCATCAAATTTTCCCCGACAAGAGCAAGGCCGAATTCAAGGCACATATATTAAAAGGTAGAAAGAAAGGAAGCCGCAACTATCTACTCTACCCCAAACGCATCTCCTATATACAATATAAAGAAGCCAAGCGCCTGCCGGTTTTCAATTTGAGCAAATTCCGCGGAGGCTTCCACGAACAATCGTTCAACCAACGCAAGAAACCTTTCGGCTCACTTGCCATGCGTACTTTGGGCGACATGTATTCGGATATGACCCTCGGCGCCAAGAACGGGCTGGAGTTGCAATACGACTCCATTCTAAAAGGCCGTGAAGGCATCACACACCGACAAAAAGTGATGAACAAATACTTGAACATCGTTGACATCCCCCCTGTTGACGGATGCGACATCATCACAACCATCGATGTAGGTATGCAAGACATTGCCGAAAAAGCATTGCTCGACCAATTGAAGGAAATCAACGGCAACGTAGGCGTGGCCATCTTGATGGAAGTAAAGACCGGAGAAGTAAAGGCCATCGTCAATATGACCAAAGGAAGCGACGGCGTCTACCGAGAAGTGAAGAACAATGCCGTATCAGATATGATGGAACCAGGTTCCACCTTCAAGACAGCATCCATCATGGTTGCATTGGAAGACGGATACATCACCCCCGACCAATTGGTAGATACCAAAAACGGTGTCCACATGATGCATGGCCGACCGATGAAAGACCATAACTGGGCACGAGGTGGATATGGTGTGATAGACATTACCAAAGTGCTGATGGTATCGTCCAACATCGGTGTGTCACGTGTCATCGACGAGAATTATCATAACAAACCGGAGAAATATGTAGAAGGATTGTACAAACTCGGTATAGCCACTCCGCTCAACCTCGACATTCCGGGAGCTGCCAAGAAACCGAACATCCGAAAGCCGACCAAAGAAAATTGGTCAAAGACCGCTTTGGCATGGATGTCCATCGGTTATGAAACCCAAGTTCCACCGATGAACACGTTGGCATTCTACAATGCCATTGCAAACAATGGCGTGATGGTGAAGCCCAAATTCGTGAAAGCCATTATGAAAGACGGACAGGTAGTTGAAGAAATTCCTACGGAAGTACTCAATCCTGCCATCGCCTCACCGAAAACCATCGGCCAAATACAAACCATCTTGGAGAAAGTAGTCAGCGAGGGCTTAGGAAAGAAAGCCGGCTCCAAGCATTTCAAGGTATCAGGGAAAACCGGTACAGCGCAAGTTTCACAAGGTAAAGGAGGTTACAAGAGCGGACGAATGCAATATCTGGTCAGCTTCTGCGGGTTCTTCCCCTCGGAAGATCCGAAGTATAGTTGTATCGTTGCCATTCAGAAATCCGGGCTTCCGGCATCTGGTGGCTTGATGGCCGGTAGTGTATTCAGCGAAATCGCCGAGCGTGTCTATGCCAAGCATGACGAACGAGACGTGAAAGAAGCCAAGGACTCTACATCCATATTGACACCTGATGTAAAGAATGGGAACTTGGCCGCTGCCCGATACATTCTTGATGAGATTGAGACAAATACCATCGGTGTAGAAGATTACGACATAAAGAAACCGGTATGGGGAAATGTCACTCACAACCCGAACGTAAACATTACCTTGAACAAGAAGGAAATCAACGAAAAGAAAGTACCGAGCGTGATTGGTATGGGAGCCAAAGATGCTGTCTATCTATTGGAAAGCGTAGGTTTGAAAGTACACCTGACAGGAATGGGAAAGGTAAGAAGTCAAAGCATCCCCGCCGGCAATACGTTGCATAAGGGGAAAACAATACAATTAAAGTTAAACTAAAAGAGGAAGAATATGATACTGGAAGAAATCTTAAACGGAATAAATATCATCGAGTGCCAGGGCAACCAAGCCAAAGAAATAACAGGCATACACATCGACTCACGTAAAGTTGAGCCAGGACATCTGTTTGTTGCCGTCAAGGGTACACAAACAGACGGCCACGCCTACATCGGCAAAGCCATCGAAAAGGGAGCATCAGCCATCGTATGCGAAACGTTTCCTGAAAACATCGGAAAAGACATCACATATATAAAGGTAGAAAACACCGAAGATTGTGTTGGCAAGTTGGCTACCACTTTCTATGGAGACCCAACCTCTAAATTAAAGTTGATTGGTGTGACAGGAACGAACGGTAAAACCACCATTGCTACCTTATTATATAATATGTTCCGCAAATTCGGCTACAAAGTAGGCTTGGTTTCGACCGTATGCAACTACATTGACGATGAAGCCATCCCTACCGAACACACCACTCCCGACCCTATTACACTGAACAAGTTGCTGGGCCGCATGGCTGACGAAGGCTGTAAATATGCATTCATGGAAGTCAGTTCACATTCGGTAGCGCAGAAGCGCATCGGTGGTTTGAAGTTTGCCGGTGGCATCTTTACCAACTTGACACGCGACCATCTGGATTATCACCTGACGGTAGAGAATTACCTGAAAGCCAAGAAAGCATTCTTCGACAACCTGCCTAAAACGGCTTTCGCTTTAACAAATCTTGATGATAAGAACGGTATGGTAATGGTTCAAAACACCAAAGCCAAGGTATGCACCTACTCCCTCCGAAGCATCAGCGATTTCAAGGGAAAGGTCTTGGAAGACGGATTCGAAGGCATGTTGATGGACATAAACAACGTGGAAGTGAACGTTCAGTTCATCGGTCGATTCAACGCATCAAACTTGCTGGCAGTTTATGGAACCGCCTGCATGCTTGGCAAGAAACCCGAAGACGTTTTGTTGGCATTGAGTATGCTCCGACCCGTATCCGGCCGTTTCGATGCCTTGCGCTCACCAAGAGGATATAGTGCAATTGTCGATTACGCCCATACCCCCGACGCTTTGGTCAATGTCCTGAACACCATTCAGGAAGTATTGAACGGAAGAGGAAACGTCATTACCGTTGTAGGTGCGGGCGGCAATCGCGACAAAGGCAAACGCCCCATCATGGCACAAGAAGCAGTCAAACAGAGCGACAAGGTCATCATCACTTCCGACAACCCTCGATTTGAGGAACCGCAAGACATCATCAACGACATGTTGGCAGGACTCGGGAAAGAAGATATGCGGAAAGTCATCAGCATAGTAGATAGAAAAGAAGCCATCAAAACCGCTTGTATGCTTGCCCAACCGGGAGATGCTATCTTGGTAGCAGGCAAAGGCCACGAGAACTATCAAGACATTAAAGGTGTAAAACATCACTTTGATGACAAAGAGGTAATTAAAGAAATATTTGAAAACGAATAATTTACAGATATGTTATACTATTTATTTGAATATTTAGAGCAAATCGACTTCCCTGGTGCACGGATGTTCGGCTATGTATCTTTCCGTTCACTGGTGGCTGTCATTTTAGCATTGCTGATATCGACCATCTTCGGCGAGTTCTTCATCAACCTGTTGAAGAAGAAACAAATCACGGAAGTACAACGTGATGCTACCATTGACCCTTTCAACGTCAACAAAAAAGGCGTCCCCACTATGGGTGGTGTAATCATTATTTTCGCCACATTGGTTCCTTGCCTTCTGTTAGGCAAGCTACATAATATATATATGGTATTGATGCTTATCACTACCATATGGCTTGGCACTCTTGGTTTTCTGGATGACTATATCAAAACATTCAAGAAAGACAAGGAAGGTCTGCATGGAAAGTTCAAGATTATCGGCCAGGTAGGTTTAGGACTTATTGTCGGACTTACGCTTTACCTTAGCCCCAACGTCGTTATCCGCGAAAATGTGGAAGTACAAAAAGGAGGTGAAATCGTGGAAGTAGTGCATAAGGCCCAAGACCAGAAATCGACCAAGACAACCATCCCATTCTTCAAGAACAACAATCTGGATTATGCAGACTTAGTGGGTTTTATGGGTGAGCATAAGCAAGCCGCCGGTTGGGTGCTCTTTGTTTTGGTTACTATCTTCGTGGTAACAGCTGTTTCCAATGGTGCCAACCTGAACGATGGCATGGATGGTATGGCAGCAGGAAACTCGGCCATCATAGGACTAACGTTAGGCATATTGGCCTATGTATCAAGCCACATAGAATATGCCAGCTATCTGAACATTATGTTCATCCCTGGAAGTGAAGAATTGGTAATCTTTATCTGTGCATTCATCGGAGCCTTGATTGGTTTCCTTTGGTACAACGCTTTCCCGGCACAAGTCTTTATGGGTGACACCGGCAGTTTGACCATCGGAGGGATTATCGCCGTTTTTGCCATCATTATCCATAAGGAATTGCTTATCCCCATTCTTTGTGGCATATTCTTGGTAGAAAACCTTTCGGTTATCCTTCAGGTAAAATACTTCCAGGCCGGAAAGAAAAAAGGGAAAAAGCAACGTATCTTCAAGCGTACACCAATCCATGATCATTTCCGCATCACAATGGCCCAATTGGATCCGGATTGTAGCTATCTGTTTACAAAGCCAACCAATGTCTTCCACGAATCGAAAATTACAGTTCGTTTCTGGATTATTACCATTGTATTGGCAGCAATTACCATCATCACATTAAAGATTAGATAAGAGACTATGGCTAAAAGAATTGTTATATTGGGAGCAGGTGAAAGCGGTGCAGGCGCAGCCGTTTTAGCTAAAAAGCAAGGATTTGACACGTTTGTTTCAGATATGTCTGCCATCAAGGATAAATACAAAGCCATGCTGGATGAAAGAGGCATCGAATGGGAAGAAAAGAAGCACACGGAAGAACTGATTCTGAACGCAGACGAAGTCATCAAAAGCCCCGGCATACCCAATGAAGCTCCTATGATTCAAAAATTGATAGCACAAGGTACGCCTATCATCTCGGAAATAGAATTTGCGGGAAGATATACCAATGCCAAGATGATTTGTATCACAGGCAGCAACGGGAAGACCACAACTACCTCGTTGATTTATCACATTTTCAAGAAAGCAGGATTAAATGTAGGATTGGCTGGAAATATCGGGCTCAGCTTGGCTTATCAAGTAGCGGAATGTAATTACGACTATTATGTCATTGAATTAAGCAGTTTTCAATTGGACAACATGTATGATTTCCGCGCCAACATTGCTGTCTTAATGAATATCACACCCGATCATCTGGACAGATACGGAAACGATATGCAGAACTATGTGGATGCCAAATTCCGCATTTTACAAAACCAGACGAATGATGACGCCTTCATCTTCTGGAATGACGACCCCATTATTCAAAAGGAATTGCACAAATACGGCATACACGGACACTACTATCCGTTTGCTGAGAAAAAAGGAGAGAGCAGTGCCGCTTATATAGAAAACAAGCAACTCCATTTTACCCAACCTATTGCTTTCAACATGGAACAGGAAGAGTTGGCATTGACAGGTACTCACAATCTGTTCAATTCTATGGCTGCCGGAATTTCAGCCAACTTAGCGGGCATCCGCAAAGAATGTATCCGCGAAGCATTGAGTGATTTCGAAGGTGTGGAACATCGCTTGGAAAAAGTCTGCCGAGTAAGAGGAGTGGATTACATCAATGACTCGAAAGCTACGAATGTCAATTCTTGCTGGTATGCCTTACAGAGCATGAAGACAAAAACCATCCTCATCCTTGGTGGTAAAGATAAAGGAAATGACTATACAGAAATAGCTGACCTTGTAAAAGAAAAATGTGTCGGTTTGATATATATGGGATTGCACAACGAAAAGCTGCATAATTTCTTCGATGGATTCGGCTTGCCTGTTGCTGACGTGCAAAGTATGGAGGATGCAGTTAATGCCGCATACAAGATGGCCAAGAAAGGTGAAACCGTTTTGTTAAGCCCATGTTGCGCAAGCTTCGACTTATTCAAAAGCTACGAGGACAGAGGAGAGCAGTTCAAGAAATGTGTCAGAAATCTATAAGATAAAGGTATGGATTTGATAAAGGATTTATTCAAGGGCGACAAGGTGATTTGGATTATATTCCTGTTTCTTTGTCTGATATCAGTCGTCGAAGTGTTCAGTGCTGCCAGCACTCTCACTTACAAGAGCGGCGACCATTGGGGACCTATCACCCAACACAGCGTCATTCTGATGGTGGGTGTGTTCATTGTCGTACTTGTACACAACATACCCTGCAAGTACTTCAGTGTCTTGCCTTTTTTCCTGTTGCCTTTGTCATGTGTCTTGTTGCTGTTCGTTATGGGAATGGGTATCCTTGATAGCGGTGAACGTGTAAATGGTGCAGCCCGTTGGCTTAACTTTTTCGGTATCCAATTCCAGCCTTCCGAAATAGCAAAGATGGCCGTCATTATCGTAACAGCATTTATCTTGTCTAAATTTCAAGAAGAAGACGGTGCCAATCCCAAGGCCTTTAAATATATCATGTGGATTACCGGTATCGTTTTCGTATTGATTGCACCCGAAAACGGTTCGACAGCCGCCTTATTGGCGGGAGTTGTTTTTCTGATGATGCTCATCGGACGAGTACCCTGGAAACAAATCGGGAAATTGGTCGGTACCGTAGGCTTAGCATTGACACTGCTTGTCAGCGTCATCGTCATTATCCCACCCAGTGTGTATGAGAACGTACCGGGCACACACCGTTTTTCTACATGGCAAAGCCGTATCAAAGGATTCTTTGAAGACAAAGGCAATATACCTGCGGCCAAATTTGACATCGATAAAGATGCACAAGTAGCTCATGCAAATATTGCCATCGCTACCAGTAACGTTATCGGTAAAATGCCAGGTAACAGCGTACAACGCGACTTTTTGTCACAAGCTTTTTCAGACTTTATCTTCGCCATTGTCATCGAAGAATTGGGATTATTGGGCGGTGCATTCATTGTTATGCTTTATCTATGGCTGTTGATACGAGCCGGCCGAATAGCCAAACGGAGTGATAAACACTTTCCCGCTTTCCTTGTGATGGGCATTGCCTTGTTACTGGTATCACAAGCCATGTTGAATATGATGGTGGCTGTCGGTCTGTTCCCCGTTACCGGTCAACCCTTACCGCTTATCAGTAAGGGGGGGACATCTACCTTGATCAATTGTGCATACATTGGAATGATTCTCAGCGTAAGCCGCTATGTAGCCGAGAAAGAAGAACAACGCCGATTGGCAGAACAACAGGTAAAGGATGAAAAGCTTCAAGCTGCTGCACAAGCATTGATACTTCAAGCTCGTGAAATGGCAAACGACGAGGATGGCGAAGACAATCCAATCTTGTCCGAAGCCTTGCAAGCCGTACAGAATTCAGACGGAGTCAAGGCCACTACAATGGCAAACGATGAAGTTTAACAAAAATAAACCTTCTTCATACAGAGGATTTTAGAACAGATATTCCTAACTTTGCAAACCCAATATAAAAGAAAGGGTAATTATGAAAGAAAACATAAGAATCATCATCAGCGGAGGTGGCACCGGTGGACATATTTTTCCAGCCGTATCCATTGCCAATGCCATCAAGGAATTGCACCCGGAAGCAGAAATTCTGTTTGTGGGTGCTGAAGGTAGAATGGAAATGCACCGTGTACCAGCTGCCGGCTATCCTATAAAAGGCTTGCCCGTAGCAGGGTTTGACCGCAAGAACTTACTGAAGAACATTCCTGTACTCATCAAATTGTTCAAGAGCCAACGCATGGCCCGAAAAATCGTGAAGGATTTTCGTCCTCATGCTGCAGTCGGTGTTGGTGGATATGCCAGCGGGCCGACCTTAAAGGTGGCAGGAAGCATGGGAATCCCTACCCTGCTTCAAGAACAGAACTCTTACGCAGGTGTGACCAACAAACTCTTGGCCAAACAAGCCAAGAAAATCTGCGTCGCCTACGAAGGAATGGAACGTTTCTTTGACAAGGACAAGATTATCCTTACCGGCAACCCTGTCCGTCAAGGTTTGCTGAACCCTACGACAACTCGTGAAGAAGCCATCGCCTCTTTCGGATTAAACCCGGAAAAGCGAACAGTCTTGATTCTTGGAGGTAGTCTGGGAGCACGCACCATCAACCAATGCATCATAAACAATCTTGACAAGGTCAAGAACTCTGGCGTACAGTTCATCTGGCAGACAGGAAAGATATACATCGAAGAAGCACGAGCTGCCGTTGCACGAGCAGGAGAACTGCCTATGCTGCATGTCACCGATTTCATCAGCGATATGGCTATCGCTTATAGTGCTGCCGACTTAGTTATCAGCCGTGCCGGAGCCGGTTCCATTTCAGAGTTCTGTCTGCTCCAGAAGCCTGTCATCTTGGTACCGTCACCCAATGTAGCCGAAGACCATCAAACCAAGAATGCCTTGGCGCTTGTCAACAAGAATGCTGCGCTTTACGTAAAAGATGCAGACGCTCAAGACCTATTGCTTGACAAAGCCATCGAGACCGTCAACCAACCTGGTCTTTTGAAGAATTTAAGTAAGAATATTGCCGAGCTTGCTTTTACCGATTCTGCCAATGTCATTGCGAAGGAGGTATTAAAGCTCGCTGAAAAATACAAGGAAGAACATGGATGTTAACACACTGAAATCTGTCTATTTCATCGGTGCCGGAGGCATCGGTATGAGTGCATTGGTACGCTATTTCTTGTCTAAGGGCAAGAAAGTAGGCGGTTATGACCGTACCCCAAGCGAGCTTACCTTAAAGCTCATAGAGGAAGGTGCGGACATCCATTACGACGAAGCACCAGAGAATATCCCTTCCCACTTTCTGAATCCTGAAAGTACATTAGTCGTTTATACGGCAGCTATGCCGGAAGACCACATACTACTTCAATACTTCCGCAAACATGGATTTACCATCTACAAACGGGCGCAAGTATTGGGTATGCTTACCCGTTCCAGTAAGGGATTGTGTGCAGCCGGCACCCATGGGAAGACCACCACATCCACCATGGCCGCCCACTTGTTGCATCAATCACACGTTGGATGCGACGCATTCCTCGGAGGAATATCCAAGAACTATGGAACCAACCTCCTGCTTTCCGACACCAGCGAATTTGTTGTGATAGAAGCCGATGAATTCGACCGTTCTTTCCATTGGCTGACTCCATACGCAACAGTTATCACATCGACAGATGCCGATCATTTGGACATTTACGGCACGGAAGAAGCTTATTTGGAAAGCTTCAGCCATTATACCTCGCTCATTCAGCCAGGCGGTACCCTCATTATGCGCAAGGGAATCAGCTTGCATCCACGTTTGCAGGAAGGCGTGAAGTGCTATACCTATTCCACTGAATCAGGAGACTTCCATGCGGAAAACATACGCATTGGAGGCGGTGAAATCATCTTCGATTATGTGTCTCCTCTTGGAAACATTCAGAATGTCCAACTGGGCGTACCCGTAGCCATCAATATCGAAAACGGTATTGCAGCCATGGCCTTGGCACAGCTTAGCGGTGTTACAAACGAAGAAATCAAAGCCGGGATGGCCTCCTTCCGAGGAGTTGACCGCCGTTTCGACTTCAAGATAAAGACGGACAAAATCGTCTATCTCAGCGATTATGCCCATCATCCCGAGGAAATCAAACAAAGCATCCTCTCCATGCGTGCTTTGTATGAGGGAAAGAAGATGACAGGAATTTTCCAACCGCATCTTTACACACGTACCCGAGATTTCTATCAGGAATTTGCCGATAGCCTTTCCTTGCTCGACGAAGTTATCCTGACCGACATCTATCCGGCACGCGAATTGCCAATCGAAGGAGTCAGCAGCCAGCTGATTTACGACAACCTACGGCCGGGTATTGAAAAGACTCTTTGCAAGAAGGAAGAGATTCTCGAAATCCTCAAAGGAAAAGAGATTGAAGTACTCATTACATTGGGTGCAGGCGACATTGAAAATTACGCAGCCTCCATCTGTGAAATATTAGACGAACGATGCTGAAAAAGATTCTCATATTTCTATTTCTGGTGCTGATAGCTGTCTATCTTGGTATAGCGGTGACAGCATTGAACGGCAAGCCTGTTGAGCAGACTTGTGCAAATATGGAATTGGTCATCAACGACAGCATTGACCATGGATTCATCACCAAACGTGAAGTATTGCGGGTGCTGAACAGTAAAAAGCTTTCGCCCATCGGCAAGAAAATGAAAGACATCAATACCCGCCAACTGGAAGATGAGCTTAAACAACATCCGCTTGTAGGCAACGCAGAATGTTACCGGACATCAAGTGGAGCAATCGGCATCGAAATCACCCAACGCCTGCCTATCCTACGGGTAATGGCTGCCAATGGGGAAAACTATTACATAGACGATATGGCACATACGATGCCTATACCCAACAGTGCCGCCAATGTAGCCATTGTCACCGGGCACGTGGATAAGGCATTTGCCACCAAGGAACTGTATGAACTGGGCATGTTCCTACAAAAGAACCCTTTGTGGTTAGCACAGATACAACAAATCAACGTAACCCCTACCAAGGAACTGGAACTGATTCCCCACGTAGGAAACCACGTAATATTCTTGGGCAAGCCAGGAGATTACGAAGACAAGTTCGACAGGCTGAAAACTTTCTACAAGAAAGGTTTGAACGAAGTGGGATGGAACAAATACAGCCGCATCAGCCTTGAATTCAGCAATCAAATAATTTGTACCAAAAAGGAGAAGTAAGATATGGCATCAACAGATTTCATTGTAGCGATTGAGCTGGGATCATCCAAGATTTCCGGCATTGCAGGGAAAAAGCTTCCGGATGGAAGCATACAGGTATTGGCTATGGCCACAGAAAATGCATCCAACTGTATTCGGAAGGGTGTGATTTACAATTTGGACAAAACCACCAAAAGCCTCACTTCGATTATCAAGAAATTGGAATCGACACTGAAGGCTTCGATTGGTAAAGTATATATCGGTATGGGCGGTCAGTCACTTCGCACCATACGCAATACGGAAGTGCGTCATCTGAACGAAGAAACCAAGATTTCACAGGAATTGATAGACTCACTGAAGGACAGCAACCGGGCTGTTCCCATCGTCGGTTATCAGATTTTAGGAGTAGCTCCGCAAGAATACAAGGTCGGCAACGACTTGATTGCGGAACCTGTGGGCGTACAGACAGACCACATCGAGGCACGCTTCCTGAACATCGTGGCACGCAAGAACATGAAGGAAAACATCACCCGATGCTGCGACTTGGTACCCATTGAAATTGCTGAAGATGCAGAAGACCTCATTTCACCATTGGCCTTGGCCGATGCCGTGCTGACCAGTGGCGAAAAGCGTTCGGGATGCGTACTCGTGGACTTTGGTGCCGACACAACCACCGTATCGGTTTACAAGAACAACATCCTTCGCCACCTGGCAGTCATCCCATTGGGCGGCAACAACATTACCCGCGACATTTGCAGCCAACAAATCGAAGAAGAAGATGCCGAGGCTCTGAAAATCCGTTTTGCACATGCATATACCGAGCCGAAAGAGACAGACGATGAAAACAAGACATACAATCTGGACGGCCGTTGCTCCATCAACGCTATCCTTTTGGAAGACATTGTTGAAGCCCGTCTGAATGAAATTCTGGACAACGTGGCCAATCAGATTGCCTTGTCGGGATACGACACCAAGCTACTGGCTGGAGCCATCATCACTGGTGGAGGCATCAACCTGAAGAATATGGAAGAAGCCTTCATCAAGCGCACCAAGATTGAAAAGCTGAGAGTGGCCAAGGACACCCAAGTCTCATTGAAGGGACTGGAAGTGAAGAAGGATGGTTCCAACAATACATTGATAGCCTTGTTGGCGGCGGGCAAGGAAAACTGTTGCCTGATGAGAACGGAAACAAAGGAAACCGTTGTTCCAAAAGTTCATGTACAGGAGTCACTCTTCACACCGGAGGGCGAAAGTGCCGAAGCCGCAAGAGATGAGGAAGAACGCCAAAGACAATTGGAAAAGGAAGCAATCATAGCAGAACAGAAAGCCAAAAAAGAAGCTCAAAAAGCAGCCGAAGAAGCCAAGTTAGCAGCAGCCGAAGCCGAAAGAAAGCGCAAGGCTGAATGCGAAGAACTGATTCAGGAAGCTGTACGTCTGAAGAATGCCGAAAAATATGGCGATGCTCTGAAGAAGCTGAAAAAGGCAGCAGCCATGAACATTGCTGAAAAAGAAGACAGCATCAAGAGCATCAAGACTGATATTGAGAACCAAAAGAGTCAAAACAGTATAGCCGCCCGATTCGGTAAATGGCTAAACGACATGCTTGACGAAGACAACAATTAACCCGACTTCAACAACTGATAAAACTTATACGAATATGTCAGAAGATAACAACATAATGCCATTCGATTTTCCATCGGCAAACCCGACTTCCTGCATCATCAAGGTGATTGGTGTAGGCGGTGGCGGCGGAAACGCCGTGAACCACATGTGCAAAGAAGGCATCCACGATGTGGCATTCGTGGTATGCAACACCGACTGTAAAGCACTCGAAGAATCCCCCGTCCCCGTCAAGATACAGCTGGGACACGAAGGCTTGGGTGCCGGAAACCGTCCGCAGAAAGCCCGCGAAGCAACCGAAGAAAGCTTGGCCGAAATACAGCAGATGCTGGACGACGGCACCAAGATGGTTTTCATCACCGCCGGTATGGGTGGTGGTACGGGTACAGGTGCAGCACCGCTCATCGCCAAGGTAGCCAAGGACATGGACATCCTGACCGTGGGCATCGTCACCATCCCTTTCCGCTGGGAAGGCCACAAGAAGATTGACCAGGCCTTGGACGGTGTGGAAGAAATCAGCAAGAACGTCGATGCATTGCTCGTCATCAACAACGAACGATTGGGCGAAATCTATCCCGACCTCTCGGTCATCAGCGCCTTTGCCAAGGCCAACGATACCCTGCTCATCGCAGCCAAGAGCATCGCCGAAATCATTACGATGCGCGGCATCATCAACCTCGACTTCAACGACGTGAAGACTGTCTTGAAAGATGGTGGAGTAGCCATCATGAGTACCGGTTACGGCGAAGGCGAAAGCCGTGTAACCGCTGCCATCAACGAGGCACAACACTCGCCGTTGCTCAACAACAACGACATCTTCCGCTCGCAGAAGGTATTGCTGAACATAGCATACAGCAGCCAGCATGAACTGATGATGAACGAAATGGAAGAAGTGCGCGAGTTCATGAGCAAGTTCAACAGCGACTTCGAAACCAAATTCGGTATGGCTATCGACGACTCATTGGGTGCCCAAGTCAAGATTACCTTGCTGGCAACAGGCTTCGGCGTTCAGGACATCCACATGAAGGAAATGGACGACCGCATCGTGAAGCGTACCATCGAGGAAGAAAAGCGCCTGGCCGAGCAGGAAGAAAAGGAAGAGGAAAAGCGCATCCGCCGCGAAGGATTCTACGGCAAGGACAGCAGCTCGAAACTTCGCCGCAAGCCACGCCGCAACATCTATATCTTCAGCCCGGACGATCTGGACAACGACAATGTCATCAGCATCGTAGAAACCGTGCCCACCTTCTTGCGAAGCAAGGATATGCTGGACAGCATCCAGTCGCGCATGTCGGCCGACAATAGCTTCGACACGAGCAATAACAATCCGAGCGAAGAAGACAATGTGATTCACTTTTAACTCATAATTCATAACATCTAACTCTAAATTTTATGGAAATGTTTGACCGCATCAGCAACGATATCAAGGACGCCATGAAGGCGAAAGACAAAGTGCGCCTGGAAACTCTGCGCAACATCAAGAAGGTATTCCTGGAAGCCAAGACTGCTCCGGGTGCCAACGACACGCTGACCGACGATGCTGCGATGAAAATCATGCAGAAGCTCGTGAAGCAAGGCAAGGACTCGGCTACTCTCTATGCCGAACAGGGCCGTGCCGACCTGGCGGAAGCCGAACTCGCTCAGGTAGCCGTTATCGAAACTTACCTGCCAAAGCAGATGAGTGCCGAGGAGTTGGAAGCAGCCTTGCGTGCCATCATCGCCGAAGTAGGTGCCGAAGGTCCGAAGGACATGGGCAAGGTGATGGGTACTGCCACCAAGAAGCTTGCAGGACTCGCAGAAGGCCGTGCCATCAGTGCCAAGGTGAAGGAACTTTTGGGATAATTCCTTTCTATGCCATTCCGGGCGTTAGCTCGGAATGGCACAAAGATAAAAAAACACGAATTTACCTATTTCAATACATACACCACTATGAAAAACATCTTGTTCTTATCGACCATCATCACACTTTTGTGCGGATGTAAAACATCCATAGATAACAACGACAACTTCCTTTTCGATTCCAATATTCCCGTCTGCACTTCCGAAACCAAACTCTCGGACATCATCAGCATCAAAAGAATTGTTCCTCTGGAAACCAATTATGAATCCCTTGTAGGAGAATACGTCGGGAAAATACAGAAACAAGGCAACCGCTTTTATATCTCGTTCAATCGCAACACGCTTCTGGCCTTCGATGAAAACGGTAAATACCTGAACAAGATTGGAGGAGTGGGACAAGGACCGGGTGAATACAATTACTTAGGCGACTACGATGTGACGGATGAAGCCGTCTATATCCGCGATGTCGAGAAGGTACATTCCTATAAGCATGACGGTACTTATTTGAACACGACTCACATAGACGGGATTTTCGGCATGAATGTTGCAGGTGACAAGATTCTGGCTTTCTTCAACAACGACTCCCTCGTATCACACATCCTCACCTTGGATGGAGAACACATCAACAAGCACCATCCCACAAGCAAAGTAGCCACTATCGGCCGCTCTTCCTATTATTGGCCGTACAAGGAAGGCAAATACATTTTCCCGTTCTCGTGTTGCAACGATGCCTTGATTTACGACACACAGAAGAATGCATACAGCTACATGCAGTTCATCGGTTTACCGGATATACTGACGACAGACAGGTACAACCAATTACTAACAGAAAAAGGCTTCAGCGGAAACGTGCGCGATTATGCAAGAGTTGTCTGGCCTTTCAACTCCAACCGCTCGCAGATGTTCATAGGAACACCCAAAGGGAAAGAAGAAGGTATCTTGTGGATAAAGGACTTGAACACGGACGAAAGCAAAGCTTATGACATTGCCTATTTGAAGAACGATGTAACTTTCACCAGCCAATGGTACCGTATCTTTTCGGGCTTCGCACGTGCCGACAATTCCTTCATAGCCTACATTATGCCCTACGAGCTGAAAGAAGCCTTGCAGGAAAAAGAAGACTGGCACACCGAATCGCCTTTCTATAAACAGATGAAAGAATTGGCGGACAGCCTGTCGGACGAAGACAATTTCATTCTGATTGAGTATCAGTTCAAGTAAGGTGGTGAAAACATGTGTCAAATGAATCAGACACCTGTAAGCTACTGATACACAGCACCGTTTTCTGACTTTTTGGGCTGATTTTATGCATTTGGAAAAATCAGGTCACACAACATTCTGACTTTTTAGGAAAGAATAAATCAGCCTAAAAAGTCAGAATTTGCATCTGTAGCTCAACGAGTTAAGCCCTGCTGATTTGTTTGAAGGATATTTTTCATATTAGAAAAAATCGCATTCCTGCCACCATTCAGGATACCCCTAAGTTCGGGGGGTGAACATTCGCCGGCGCAAAAAATAAATTCGCGAGCGCGTATTTTTATTTCGCGAAGGCAAATTTTCAAAACGCCTTCGCGATTTTATTTTTCGCCTTCGCATTTTTCATTTACAAATAGTTTAATCGCCCAACGCTTCTTCAACTTTTCAAAATTCTTCTTGAAGCGTTGCTCAATCAAACAATTCCTTCAAGACATCGAGCGATTTCAATATCGGGAAATCGGGAATATGCAAGCGATAATAGTCGTTGATGACCGTCAAGCACCGGCCCCGCTCGGCACGGCTCATGGCGAAAAGATGCATCGTCTCGTAATTCATACGAAGCAACAAACGGATGCGGGCAGCCTCATCGGGCTTCAGGAACGAACCACTCTTCGGCATCAACGGGGTGAAATTAGCATTGAGCATATCGAAATAACAGCCTTCCATATAGTCGTCCACATTGGGATAAAGCCCCAAGAAGCGCGAAAGACGCATCAGGAACACCAGGTGAAAATTGGAGAAGGGACGCTCCTCGCACTCGTCCAACCAACGGATGGAGTGCATCAGATAGGCAAACAAGGGTTCGTTGGGAGCTTCTTCCTTCAAGGCACGGTAAAGGAATTCGGCCAGAAACATCGCAATGGACGACTTATAAGGATGGTAAGGCAACGAACGGAAAGGATAAAGCGACTTCGCCTCGCGGATGCGGTGCAGGTTGCTCGTGGGGCGCACATCGGCCTCCAGCTCCACTATCGCCAAGGGTTGGAAGAGTACGCTCCGCACGCCGCTCTTCCGGGTGCGGGGTATCTTCACCAGGAACGAAGCTCGTCCGCCTTGCTCGGTGTAGATGTCCACAATGTTCGAAGTATCGTTGTACTTCAAAGAATGGAGCACAATGCCTGTCAGTTTCTGATACATTATCTATATATATGCCTTTATGCGAGTACAAAAATAGGGAAAACAAAGGAATTTGCATAAAATCCTGCATTTTTTTCTCGGAATGTTTTGCAGTTTCAAAAAAACACCCTATTTTTGCACTCGCTTTCGGAAAGGAAGTAAGTTCTTTGAGAATTTGGTGTGGTAGTTCAGCTGGTTAGAATACCTGCCTGTCACGCAGGGGGTCGCGGGTTCGAGTCCCGTCCATACCGCCAAAACCAAAGCGTAGCTAAGGCAACGCAACATCAAAGAAGGATGGTCCGTTCGTATATCGGTTAGTACTCAAGATTTTCATTCTTGCAAGGGGGGTTCGATTCCCCCACGGACTACTAATAAGAAAAATAATAAAAGAACAATTTAAAGATTAGTCGAGATGGCAAATCACAAATCATCAATCAAGAGAAT
>JAFQBF010000047.1 GCA_017416735.1 Bacteroidaceae bacterium
CGCAAGAACTTCCCTTTGTCGGAAAACACATATACGGTCTTGGAGTAATCGTCCATCACATAAAAGGTGCTGTCGTTATAGCGGAAGTGGTCGAACTTCTCAGCCAAGACACATTGAGGAGTAGTTTCCAAAGGAACATACCACACCGAGTCCGCCAATTCACTCAACTTCAACTCCCTTTGGGAAGCCAGCAAATCATCCGGCATTGGATAGGTAATGAACGTGGCTTCTTCCTGCTTACGTTCATCGCCATACGATTGCTTTCCTCCCGAACAGGCAGCCAATGCTATCGCCATCACTACCCAACATACTTCCCTTGCTTTCATATCCTTTTTCTTTGGGCGTAAAGTTACGGACTAAAAGCGAAAGAACAAGCGGAAAGCGATGGACAAAACAAAAGTGCCTAATTGCGTTAAACAATTAGGCACCAATGAGTTATTATTTTTGTCCGATGGACAATTTAATTTTCCATCCTCAAATTACAAGGTAAAAGTACCGTCAACCAACTTACCCATTGCCCATACGCCACGGATATCCAACTTGTCGTCCAAAATCATCAAGTCGGCATCCTTACCGCGTTGCAATGAACCCTTGCGGTCGTAAACACCCATAATCTTCGACGGAGTTTCAGAAGCCATACGGATAGCGTCTTCCAATGGAATTTCAGCCTTCTGAACCAATGTACGGATCAAGCGGTCCATAGTAGCCACAGAACCTGCCAATGCAGAGCGGTCAGAGAGCTTACATACACCGTCTTCGATGATGACGCGCGGGTCGAATGCCACCTGGCTGTCGCTGGCTGCACAAGCCAAAGCATCGGTGATGACGCAAGTACGTTCCACACCCTTGATCTTGTAAACCATACGGAGGATTGTCGGCGGCACGTGGATACCATCGGCTACCACTTCCACGGTGAAGTCATCAATCAAATAGATACTTTCAACGGTACCTTCGTACTTGTATTCACGACGCTTGTGGAAACCCGGCATCGCATTGTAGAAGTGAGTAGCGTGAGTATAACCCGATTCGTAAGCTACGCGGATGTCTTCGTATTCAGCCTGGGTATGACCTACTGAAGCCAAGATGCCCTTACCGGTGATGTACTTGGCAAACTGCATAGCACCCGGAAGTTCAGGAGCAGCATCCCAACGCTTGATGCAATGCCACTTTTCTACCAAAGGAATGTATTCAGTCGGGTCAGGATTCTTGATGTTTTCAGGAAGCTGACCACCGGCCATTGCCATATTGAAATAGTGACCTTCAAGGTGGAGACCCAATACTGGGCTGTTCGGGTCTTGCATCATCTTGGTACAAGTTTCGGCAGCAGCTTCAATCATCGGGATAGTAGATGAAGAAAGTGTCGGGAAGATAGAAGTGGTACCGTGCTTCATATGAGCGTTGATAGCAGTAGTGAACGCTTCTTCAGTACCTTCCATAAAGTCGCCGCCGCCACCACCGTGAGCGTGGATTTCTACGCCACCAGGTACTACATACATACCCTTGGCATCAATCAACTCAGCACCTACAACAGCCAAGTCACAATTAGTCACTTCAAGAATCTTATTGTCTCTGATGATTACAGAACCATCCTTCAACCAACCTTGCGGTGTAAGGATTTTAGCATTGATAATTTGCTTCAACATAGTATTTATGATATTAGTTTATATTCTCTTTTTCATTCTGCTAACAAAATTACAAAGTTTTTTTCTAATCGTGCAGGTTTTTATGATTTATTTCATCTATCGGGCGATAAAAAAAGAGGAATATCTCATAATTTCATCAAGTCTATCTTTGCAAAAGTCAGCACTTCATCGTTTGTACCATCAAAGTCAAAATATATCATGTCATCGTGAATGAAAAAAGTAGCCGAGAAGCGAGCAGGAAGCAAATATTCTTTTATCTCACCTGTTTTTTCATCATATACCATCAGGTATCTTTTATTATTGGCATCATCCTCAAAATTTTCCCTTGAAGCAAAATGTACCCGATAATACTTGCCGGACTTTGCGCTATAATGCGCCCAAAGGAAACGGGATGTCATATGTTCCTCCTTCATCCTTCTGAACCAATCCATATTCTTGAATTCCTCCATATCCACTGCATTAGGAATTGTCTCGCTACGCATATCCATCACCTTGGTTTTCTTCGTTTTCAAATCATAGCAATACACCTTTGAAGAAATAGGAAAATTATAAACGATTCTATCAGCATAGCCATTCATATAAGGTGTGATCAGGCTCTTTACCTGATACAAGTTCCGAATAGAGTCCGGGTAAAGAATCGGCAAAAGTTCCAACGATGAAGTCTTTGCATCATACACCTTTCCGATAGCCACATCGACATCTTTCCTCAACGAAATCATAGGAATGAAACACCGGCTACCATCATTTTGCACATAATCATAATTACCCAATGCAGCTCCCCCAAAACCGTTAACATAAATATCCGTCGGATGCAACAACTCCTCTATCGGCATTCTGTGACGGACCTTTCCATCCATTCCCAATACTACAAGCCCGGCATCATTCCGGCACACAATATAATCATCGTTCACCCAGAAACGACTGGACACAAGCACTCCATCAGGACCTTCCTTCTCCATCTCCACCGAAAAATGCTTTCCACCCGACAGGTTGACAAAATCATAATAATGCTCAAAATGATTGTAACCCACAACAAACAACTCGCCATTGCGGACATATGGCACCAACCGAACGTAATTGGACAAGATGGGATAATCGATGGCTACAGATATAGAGTCATATTCAACCAGCTCCAACACTTGATGCTTTACCTCCTTCGAACAAGATGTATAAAAGACCACAAACAATAAAGCCATAACAGCATTTAAGAATGTTCTTCCCATAAAATTTCTGATTTAATATTTTCGCAAAGATAACGAAAAAGAATCGTTTTTTTGGTATAAAACGCATATGTTGTAGAGCACTTTTAAGAAACAAATTTCGCAAGAAGCTTCCCTTCATAAAGTGAAGGATAAGAGCACAAACTTGTTTTTGTCTCTCAGAGAAAACGCATGAATGCTAAGTTTTTATTTTTCAGCGACATTCGTTTGTTCAATAAAATTATTTCAGCCGTTTTTAGAAGAATTTGTTAGAATCAGTCTAAGTGAACATTTTTTGATTAATCATTACAGGGAAACAA
>JAFQBF010000141.1 GCA_017416735.1 Bacteroidaceae bacterium
AACAAGGCCAAGGTGTACTTTTCCAATGTTTCGTATTCTTCTGGAGTAGCCAAGCCTTGCTTCAGGATTTCTTCCTTCGAGATGTCTTCGTCGTGCAAGCCCATTTCGGCCTTGGTGGTTGGGGTGATGATAGGAGTGGGGAACTTTTCGTTTTCACGCATTCCTTCGGGGAGTTTCACACCGCAGATTTCGCGCACACCGCTCTTGTAGGCACGCCAAGCCGAGCCACAAAGGTAGCCACGTACAATCATTTCCACCGGGAAACCTTGGCACATCACGCCTACGGTCACCATCGGGTCGGGAGTAGCGAGCTTCCAGTTCGGGCAGATGTCTGTTGTGGCATCCAGGAACTTGGCTGCGATTTGGTTCAACATTTGTCCCTTGTAAGGGATGCCCTTCGGGAGCACTACGTCGAATGCCGAGATACGGTCGGTTGCGACCATCACTAACTTTTCATCATTGATGTTGTACACATCACGCACTTTACCGTGATAGACACTCTTCTGTCCCGGAAAGTTAAATTCAGTAGCTGTTAATGCTTTGCTCATAATGTATATTTGTTTTATGTCAAATGTCTTTATGCCTTAGGTAAAACGTCTTCGCGTTTTTTGAAAACGCCTTCACGTTCTTCTTTCTGTTTCTCTTCAAATTTTTCGTAAGCCTCCACAATCCGTGTCACGAGCTTGTGGCGGACGATGTCCTTCTTGTTCAGCTCGATGAAGCTGATGCCCTTGACACCTTTCAATATATGCATCGCCTGTACGAGACCCGACTTTTGCGACGACGGAAGGTCAATCTGCGTCATGTCGCCCGTTACAATCATCTTCGTGTTCATGCCCATGCGGGTGAGGAACATCTTGATTTGCTGGGTGGTGGTGTTCTGCGCTTCGTCCAGAATCACCACGGCATCGTTCAGCGTACGTCCACGCATAAAGGCGAGGGGAGCAATCTGAATGATGTTCAGCTCCATATATTCCTTCAACTTGGCGGCAGGAATCATATCCTGTAACGCATCGTACAACGGTTGCAGATACGGGTCAATCTTGTCCTTCATGTCACCCGGCAGGAATCCGAGTTTCTCGCCTGCTTCCACCGCCGGACGGCTCAGGATAATCTTCTTGATTTCCTTGTTCTTCAGCGAGCGCACCGCCAGGGCAATGGCCGTATAAGTCTTGCCCGAGCCGGCAGGGCCGATGGCGAAGAGCATATCGTTCTGTTCGTATTCCTTCACTAATTTCAGTTGGTTCTCGCTACGGGGCACAATCGGCTTGCCCGTCACGCTGAACACGATGGTGTCGCCTGTCTTCTCTATCCGAGGAGTCTTGCCCTTGATGATGTCGATGATGACTTCTTCCTTCAGCGAATTGTACTTCACGCAATGCTTTTCGAGGGCGATGATGCTTTCCTCGAAAGCGCACATCTCTTCCTCGTCGCCCATCACCTTGATGACGTTTCCGCGTGCCACAATGCGGAGCTTCGGATACAAAGCCTTAATCATCTGTATGTTGGCGTTGTTCACGCCATAAAATATCACCGGATCAATGTCCTCTAAAACTATATGTTTTTCTATCATTCAATTTATATTAGAGTGCAAATTTAATGAAAGGTTTTTATTGTTTGCACTTTTATGGGCAATTTATTTGTGTATAAACTAAAATTTAGGCTATCTTTGCCGCTTAATCATAAACGGAAAACTACACATGAAAAAAATAATCTATACAATAACGATGGCATTTTGCCTGATGTCCGCATTTGCTTCTTGTAAGGAAAAGGATATGTCGATGAAAATGAACGAACCTCGCAATATCCGGGGTGTCATTAGTTATAAACGTAGCTTTGGCGACTTGAACGATACGCATATGGCGGCTGCCAAGAGGATAGGCATCAAGCCGTTGCAGAATCGTGAGGCTGCCGAACGATTGGGCGGAAAGGTGATGGAAATCAAGGATGGCGACCTGTATCAGGTGGATTCGCTCACACACTCCATTCCTTTCCTCGTGCCGAAAGCCTACGCTTTGCTCGATAGCATCGGTGCCAACTTCCTCGACTCGTTGGAAAGCAAGGGCTTGAATCCCAATCAAGTCATCGTGACCTCCGTTCTTCGCACGCAAGACGATGTGAAAAGACTTCGAAGAGTGAATGGCAATGCTTCGGCCAACTCCGTTCATATGTTCGGCACTACGTTCGACATCAGCTACAAGCGATTCCATAAAGTGGAAGACCCGGACGGACGACCGATGCAGGATGTACGTTCGGACACGTTAAAGCTCGTCCTCTCCGAAGTGCTCCGCGATTTGAAGAAGAAGGAATTGTGTTACGTCAAGTATGAATTGAAGCAGGGTTGCTTCCACATCACCGCCCGATGAGATACTTCATTTATTTGGCTTACGATGGCACCAACTATCACGGTTGGCAAATCCAACCCAATGGTGCCAGTGTGCAGGAGACGCTGATGAAGGCGCTTTCCACCTTCTTGCGTCGGGACATCGAGATAGTAGGGGCAGGGCGTACCGATGCAGGTGTGCATGCTAAGTTGATGATTGCCCATTTTGACTTCGAAGAAGAACTGGATGTGCAAATGGTTACGGATAAACTTAATCGTTTGCTTCCTCCCGACATTTCCGTTTTCGAGGTAAGGAAAGTTAAGTCCGATGCCCATGCCCGTTTCGATGCTACCTATCGTACCTATAAATATTACGTCACCACCCGCAAGGACCCGTTCAACCGTCATTACGCTTGGCGATTGTACAATACGCTCGACTTTGCGAAGATGAACGAGGCTGCCAAGATACTTTTTGAATACATCGACTTCACCAGTTTCAGCAAGCTCCACACCGATGTGAAGACCAACAATTGTCGCATCATGCACGCCGAGTGGACACCACTCAGTGAACACGAATGGGTGTTCACCATCCAAGCCGACCGTTTTCTTCGAAACATGGTTCGTGCCGTGGTGGGTACGTTGGTAGAGGTAGGTCGTGGCAAAATGACCCTCGAAGGTTTCCGTCAAGTCATTGAGAAGAAGGACCGTTGCTCGGCAGGGAACTCCGTGCCGGGACATGCGCTCTTCTTGGTGGATGTGGGGTATCCGGAAGAAATCTTTATCTAAACTTATTATACGATGAAAAAAATCCTTTACGGCACAGCTTTTATGCTCGCCTTGCTTGCCACCGGTTGCGGCGATGCCAATCAGAAGCCATCTGCTCTTCCGCAGATAGATGTACGAACCAATTATCCCGAAAAGGAAATCTGCTTGCAGGATGTGGCGGAGGTGAGTTACATCGCTTTGGATTCGCAGGACGGTATCTTGTTCAGAGGGAATGTGAATGATTTTTCCGACAAGGGAATCGTGATTATGGACAGTCAGAATAACCGCTTGATTTTCTTCGACAAACAAGGAAAATTCCAACACGTCATCCAAAGACAAGGGCAAGGCCCCGAAGAGTATTCGATGATGCTTGATGCTTTAGTGGATTGGGACAAGGAAGATGTTTTTGTGTTTGATAGCGGTAGCAGAATCGTGGTATATTCGTTGGACGGGACCTTCAAGCGGAAGTTGCCTTTAAATGCAAACTTGGTGCAGCACGATGCCTATATTTGGTCGGATAGTCAGTTGGTCGCTTGTCGGTACGGCAATTGGGATAAGGATGAAAAGTTGGTGCCTTATCAGCCGATTGTCCTTTTGTCGAAGGAAGACGGAAAGATGGACAGTTTGTCTTATCGCAAGGAACATTCTTTCCCTACTTACATCGGCGCTAAGGAGATGAATATCCGTATCCATTGGCCGTCGTTGGACAAGTTGAACGGCGATGTCTATGTGAACGACCTCTCGGCAGACACCATCTATCGTTGGGATGCCCGTACACAGGCGTTACAGCCGGTGATGACTCGCACCCCATCGGTGACGCTTGATGATCTGGATGGTTATTTCATGGATTTGAAAGGAGTTTCTTCTCTGTATTATTTCCTTCATTTCCTGGCCCGTCAAGCATCTATGGACAGCCATTTCGTGATGGTGGATGAAAAGAGCAGGAATGCCGTTTATGACCGCAAGGAGGGCAAAGTCTATCATCCGAAGTTCATTAACAAAGACTATCCTTCTATGGAGAAAATCCATTTGAATTTCTGTGAAGAAGAAAATGCTTGTGCCATTGTGCAGCTGGAAGCCTTTAAGCTCATCGAAGCCCTCGAAGCCGGCGAGTTGGGTGGCGAACTGAAGACCATTGCCGAAAGCTTGAAGGAAGAAGACAACCCCGTGCTGATGGTGGTGAAGTTCAAGGAGTGAAAATAAATAAAATGAATAGTATGAAAAGAATCCTTTACAGCACCGCTTTGCTGCTTGCTATGATGGCCACCGCTTGCGGCGATGCCAATCAGAAGCCATCTGCACTTCCTCTGATAGATATGAATGCCGACTATCCCGAAAAGGAAATCTGCTTGCAGGATGTGGCGGATGTGAGCTATATCCCGTTGGAAACGACGGATGATGTCTTGTTGCACAATTCGCTTAATTTCGAAGATGTTTCTTCAAAGGGAATTGTTTGCGTGAGCGACAATAAAATCTTTCTCTTTCATCCCGATGGAAAATCGCGTGCCGTATTGAACAAGCAAGGACAAGGACCGGGCGAATATCGTTATGCTCATTATGCATCAGTGGATTGGGACCGTGAAGAAATTTATGTGAACGACATCCACCAGAATTTGATGCTTGTCTATTCATTGGATGGAACGTACAAACAACAATTCGATCTTGAAATGCGAGGAAGACAAGGAGATATGTTGTGTGACGATGATGCCCACATCGTATTATACAAAGAGAAATCGGGAAGCCTTGAAGTAGGCAACATCGTTCCTCCTTATCGCCCCGTTGTATTGATGTCCAAGGAAGATGGAAGCATAGACAGTCTTTCCCATCAGCAGGATTATTACACGACTGTATCAGTGGAAGGAAAGGTGGGGGATAATTCTTTAACTATGTTACTCCCTATTCCTGCGTTGAGGAAGTTGAATGGAGAAGTTTATGTCAGCGAAGTAGCTTCGGATACCATTTATCGGTTGGCCGATGGTAGGCTGGAACCTTTTGTGGCTCGCACCCCATCTGTAAAGGAGGAAGATGGTGGAAAATACTTGTTGCAGTTGAAGGGGGCAACTCCCAATCATTATTTCTTTTCTGTGATGAAAAAGGAATGGATTCCGGAGAGCAGTGTCGGTTCCTCCTTGCATATAGCCGATGATGCCATTAATGATTTGATGTACGACAAAAGGACTGGCGAATCGTTCCATCCGATATTCAGCCTTCGGGAATACAAGGCGAAACTTTTTTACGAAGGCCTGACATTTGAATCTTGTAGCGATGCAAATACCGCTTATTTAAAGCTCGAAGCATTCGACCTCATCGAAGCCCTCGAAGCAGGTGAGTTGAGCGGAGAGCTGAAGACCATTGCCGAAGGATTGAAGGAAGACGATAATCCCGTGCTGATGGTGGTAAAGTTCAATGAATAATAGTCCGTTTGTCTGAATCTTGCTAATATTGCAAAGCTTTAAATGAATTGATACAATGAAAAGGATCCTTTACAGCGCAGCTTTTATGCTCGCCTTGCTCGCCACCGGTTGTGGCGATGCCAATCAGAAGCCATCTGGTCTTCCTCAGATAGATATGAATGCCGACTATCCCGAAAAGGAAATCTGCTTGCAGGATGTGGCGGAGGTGAACTATGTTCCGTTGGAGACGACGGAGGAGATGCTGGTTGCTGAGTCGGCTGAAGTCCAATCTGTTTCCTCCAAGGGGATAGCCATTAAGCATCAACCCGGAAATATGAAGTGGGAATCCTTGATTTTCCATCGCAACGGAAAAGGTTGGCTAAAATTGGACAAGGAAGGACAAGGTCCCGATGAATACGATCGTATGCTGAGTCTTGTTGTGGACTGGAATCAAGAACAGATATTCGTGGAATCATTCAAGAAGATGGATGTATATTCGTTTGAATTGAAGCATTTGAATCAGTTTGAGAAGAAATGGCATGCCGAACGGGATTATGTTTATGATTTGTCGGATGACAAGTTGGTACTTTTCAGCACGAAACGCGGAGAATCGTATCGTCCGATTATTTTAATTTCGAAGAAAGACGGACAAGTGGATTCCTTGTCGTATGTAATGAAGAAGAAAATGAACCAGGTGATAGGAGGTGGAGGTATGCAATTTTCCGTACCTTTCATGTCGGCTTGGTCGCAGGGTGGTGATGTGTTTATAGACGATGCGTCGTGCGATACAATCTATTGCTTGGATGCCGTTACAGAACAGTTGGTGCCCATACTTGTGCATACTCCCGCTTTCGAGTCGGGCGAAGAGACGGAGTTTGTCTTGAAAATGAAAGGTCGTACATCCCGATATTATCTGTTGAGGCTGGAATCCAAGCATCTTCCGATGGAAGGCAACAAGGTGATTGACACCAAGAGCAAGTATCTGATGTACGATCGTTCAGACAATAAGGCTTTCTGCCCGAAATTCAAGAATCAGGATTATCCGGCGCAAACAACGGAGAGAAAATTCGGATTTCTGCATTGCAGTGGTGAAAAGAACACGTTCTATGCTTGGTTGCAAGCTTACCACCTCATCGAAGCCCTCGAAGCGGGCGAGTTGAGCGGAGAGCTGAAGACCATCGCCGAAGGATTGAAGGAAGACGACAACCCCGTGCTGATGGTGATAAAGTTCAAGGAATAATCTCCTCTTTGTAGAAAAGAAAAACAATACCTTCACATTGTCAGGAAGTTCAGACATCTTGATAATGTGAAGGTTATACTGCCGTTCCCGGATGAAGATGTGTCATTGGCTTAGCAACAAGAGCTGTTTCATCCAATCAGCTAAATATAGAGGGATGTTCAGTAAGTTCCCATCTTTTTTAAGGTTTTTCAATGAAAGGCGTATTCGCAGTTCTGGTTGATATTTCTTGTCATATTCAGCAAAGCTCTTTCCGCTGATGCGTTCGTCTGATTTTACTTCGATAGGCAATATCCTTAATCCGTCGTTCACCAAGAAATCTACTTCCGCTTTGTTGCCCTGTAATGTCCAATAGTGGGGCAAGTCATAGCCTTGTGCCAATAACGAAGTCAATACAATATTTTCGGCTATGGCACCTTTGAATTCGGTGAACATCTTGACTGGTGAGATGAACACTTCGGCAGGTAGTCGTGAAAGTTTCCGTAGCAAACCGATATCCAGCATATAGACTTTGAAACAAGTGGTGTCTTCGTAGAAAGATAATGGAAGTTCGGGCTTTTCGGTGACAATCGTTTTGTAAACCATTCCTGCAAGTATCAGCCATTGTAAGGCAGCATCGTATTCTCTAGCCCTGGCACCTTCTCGGATTACTCTGAAGATGAATTTCTTGTTTTCCCGTGATAGTTGGGAAGGCAGGGAATTCCATATTTCGTGGATGCGGGTGATGTCTTTGGTCGCTACATGCTTACTGAAGTCGTTGGTATATGAGTTCAGCATTTC
>JAFQBF010000048.1 GCA_017416735.1 Bacteroidaceae bacterium
ACAAATAGTTTAATCGCCCAACAGTTGTACAACTTTTCAGAAAACTTGAAGAAGAAAAGGTTGAATAAACTATTTGTTCCAAGAATTTGCGAAGGCGAATTTTGAAAACGCCTTCGCGAAATAAAAAATCGCCTTCGCATTTTATCGGAAACCTCTGCACGCATTCCGATACCATCGAAAAAGTTGAAAATAAAAAAAGGTTTGAACACACATTGCACTCATTGCACGGGTGTCATAAAAGACTCAATATCAGCACTCTCCCGTGTAATGTGTTTGTTTTCCCCATGTCACTGATGTCACTCGATTGGGAAGTGACATCAGTGGCATAGCTTTTTTGCTTGTCATTGCACGGAGAAGTGTTGAAAATCAATGAATTGTAGTGCTCGTGCAATGAGTGACATAAGTTTTCGAAACTTTAATAAAACAAGGTTATCCCCGTGGAGAATGAACGGAACTTGGGTCCGAACTCCGTATTCAGCATATCCGAAGGCGAATACTTGGCATACACACCAATCGACCTGAAACGGAGCTTGGCCATCAAGTCAACGGTCACCCGGTTCTGATGGATGTTCTTGCCCGTTTCCTTCACTTTCTCGCCACCCAATGTGTAACGGGTCTTCAAACTGCCGTACGTATTGAAGTTGATGACCGGTCCTACGCTGAGCACTACCTTCCGTCCCAACGACTGGTTAATCATAAACGGAACAGTCAAGCTGAATACTTTCAAACGGGAGAACTTGATTTCCGCTCCTTCGGGATAGGCACCGAGCGACAAATTATCTCCTTCCTGAATGAAACGGGTACGGCCCGTCATCCGATAGTTGCGCCACGTCATACCGAAACCCATAGAAACCGAAGTGGTATAAGGCACTACATAATAATTGAATTTCAACAGATTGTCCCACATCAATTCATACGATGCACCCATATCTACGTCCATTCCTTCGGGGGCATCCAGTGCATTGACCATCCCGAATCCGAATCCACCTACACACAGTTCCATCCGGTGCTTGCGCGTCTCGGCATTCTTGCCTATAAAGGGGATGGTGAAGTCCCAATCTGCATTCTTTTCTTCGGTGATGACGGCAGCCGTCGAATCCACTTCCATCCTTTGCGAGTAGAAGTAAGCGGGATTTCCTTCACTCCCTTCCACCTTGACCATCATACTGTTGCGAGTTTTCTCGATGGTAACTTTATTCGGATTCTTTACTACGATAATGGTATCTTTCGGAGTGTTTGCATAACCGGCCAAGCCCCCTATCAGCAAGCTTAAAGCCAAAACCAATAATTTCTTCATATCTTTTGTGTCTTTTTATTTCTTGAACATCATTTTCAATTCGTCCATCGTCACATTTCCTTCCATATATATCAAGGTCAGTTCATTGTCTTCCACTTTCCGTAGCGAGCTGTTTCTATAAAAGATGTAACGGTAATGCTCCTTGTCGGAAGGGAGGCAATAGAATGCATAATACAGCCTTTCGCCAATGTGGCCCGTCTCCTTGCTGACGGCATTCTTCTCGTCCTGCAACACCAGGTTTTCAATGCGTTCAAAGTCCTTCGGATCGTTCTTCACCGTCAGGCTTCGGAATACTTTCAGCCGATAACGCTCCAACCGATGCCCTTTCACCACCACTTCGATGGCATTGTCCTTACGCTTGTATTGTCCGTTGAATAGCTCGTCGATGTGCAAACCTTCCTGCGACCAGCCTTCCATCAGCCAACCGAACATCAGTATGATGATGATAAAAATTCTTTTCATAGTTTCATTCCTCCTCCATCATTTGAAAAAAATCACTCAACTGTGTTTCCACTATATCTTCTTCTTCCGGATAATTCACCTTGTCCAACGAATGCTGCACCTGCGACATCACCATTGCCACTTCCGTACATTTCTTGCCATAAATGTAAGCCTCGCATACATTCTGCATCCTGTCCCAGACATTCCAAAGAGCAGCACTGCCCATAACGACAGCCACCATAGCAGCCACTTTCCAATAATGCGTCATCCGATGTCCCTTCTTTTCTTGATGCATCGATTGACCTACTTCCAGAAATCCCATTACCGCCTTGGCCTCATCGAATACCTCACCGACGGCTTCGGATGAAAGCAGGAAAGACCTGAGCTGCTGTTCTTCGGCATCCGTAGTCAGTGCGTCAAAATAACGTTCTACCAATTCTTCCCATTCACGGATGGAACGTTCTTGCTTTATGTTCATCTTATTCTGCTTCATAATTATGTCTTTTTCGGTAACATTCCCTGATTGTTTTTCTCGCTCTCGACAACTGCATCCTGACAGCTGCCTGCTGCATATCCAGTTCCTTGGCTATATCTTCAATGCTTTGCTCCTCGTATTCCTTTTTCCGGAGAATCAGCCGTTGGAGGGGAGAAAGCCGACGGTCTATCAATGCTTCCACTTCCTGAAACAATTCCTCCCTTTCCATCCTTTCTTCAACGCTTTCGGTAGGGTGTGCATCGCGTTCGGCATCCAGTTCCACGAGCGGCACTTTTTCTTTCCTCGTCCTGTCGATGCAGAGATTACGGATGGTTGTCACGGCCAGCGCCTCGGCTTCTTGCGATGAATGAATCTGATTCCTTCGTGGCCAAAGCCTGCAGAAGGCATCCTGCAACGCATCGTCCGCATCTTCCTCATTCGGAAGAAAACGGGACGCCAACCTCAGAAAGCCTTTCCTCAGTCGGGTAAATGCCGTTATCAGTGGTTCTTCATTCATTTTTTTCATTCTTTATAAGGGTAAACGGAAAGATTCGGAAAGTGTAACACAAAAAAACAACTTTTTTCATCGGAAGGACAAAAATAATGATAAATGAACAAATAACAAGAAGTTGACGTTGATTCAAAAAAAAGAACCGATGAAAAAATATTGTAAGTTTCTCTATGCCATTCCGATGGTGGCAGCTCTAATGGCACATAGTTCGTGCCGTGCAGACAAAAATATACATATCAATACATCCACCGTGAAGCAATTAAACATACCACGCTTTATGGGCAAGTGGTACGAAATAGCCCGTTACGAACATTCGTTTGAAAAAGGTATGACGCACGTCACGGCAGAATATTCGCTGATGGAGGATGGAAAAATTAAGGTCATCAACCGAGGTATCAAGAACGGAAAACCGAAAGAAATCACCGGGAAAGCCAAACAACCCGACCCGAAAGAATATCCCGGACGGTTGAAAGTAAGTTTCTTCCTCTGGTTTTATGCCGACTACTATATATTGGAGCTGGACAAGGATTATCAATATGCCTTGATAGGAAGCAGTACGGATAAATATTTATGGATATTAAGTCGTACCCCCGAATTGCCTGAACCTATATTGGATAAGCTTTTAGAAAATATTAAACAACGAGGGTACGACTTGTCAAAACTTGTTTTTGTAGATCAATAATCCAAGTCGTGCACTTCTGAAACTTGGATTACAACAATTTTTGAGTTTCCAAAGGATAATCAGTTGTTATGTAATCCACTTTCATATCAATGAATTTCCGCATCATATCTTCCTTATTTACCGTCCAGACATTGACTTTCATCCCTAATCGGTGGGCCTCTTCCACCCATTCGGGATGTTTTTCAAGCACTTTCTGATTGTAGTCGATTCCATTGATGCCTTTCTTCTTCAATTCAGCCGGCGAAAGGTTTCCATTCAGATAAGCAATCTCGGATTCGGGAGTCAATTTGGCCAACTGTTCACAGATGTTCAAGCTGAAAGCAATGTATTCCACTTGCTTCTGCAATCCCATTTTCTTTACCATTTTCACAATGTCGGCAGCCATCTTGTCTTCCACTTCCTTGCTTTTATGTGATTTGATTTCAAGTATCAACTGGATATCCTGCTTTTTTCCTGCTTTCAAGTATTTTTTCAGGGTCGGGAGTTTTTCACCATTCTTCAGTTTGATTTTCTTCAATTCCTTGAAAGGAGTTTCGGCTATCACGAATCCTTGGAACTTGGCATCGTGATTTACTATCAGCTTTCCGTCCAAAGTCACTTGTACATCAAATTCCGAGCCATAAAGCCTTTCTTCGGCAGCCTTTTCCAAAGCCGCAATGGAATTTTGTGCCGATCCTTCCGTTTTCCAGAAACCGCGGTGAGCAATTACTTGGGTTTGTGCCTGTATGCCTATGATACAAGCCACGAGTGCAAGCGCACTGATAAGTGTTTTCTTTATCATATCCAATATTATTTAAGGTACACAAAGATAGTTTTTTTTATTCGGAAACCAATCAGAATTTCAATCGTACTTGCATATAAAGGTCAGTTTTCATACTTCCTTTTATCTCTTCCAATCCTGAACTGATAACTTCCCTATTTCGATAATGCGTCAAGGCATACTTGGCTTGAAGGATGATGTGCTTGCCCCATTCATAACGGGCATTGAAGGTGAACCGTTCGCCCTTACCATAAAAGGAAGGAATACTGAAGCTGTAAAGCAACCCTTTTTCGTACATAGAAATACGAGAAGCATAATCGTCCGTAGAGAACCAAGCACCTCCGGCATCCAGCTGAAGAGGAATTTTACGGAATTGATACCCTATACTCTGTCCTAACAAGATGCCTTGTGAAACTTCCTTGTTTTGATGTCCGTTTCTCACATAATCAACCGTAGTTTTCAACATCAGCTCACTGATTGGTGAGTAATTAAGCTGATATTTCCATTTCTGCTGAATATAGGGAAGCGTGACTTTTTCACCATCATCGGGAGTAAAGTCCTTATGTTTGTTTTTATAGCGATATCTTATGAACATATCCAGTTGATAACCCGGTGAATAACTTAGCTGAACAACTCCATCAAAACCCTTTGTACCATTCTTGCTAAGCTGGTATTTCTTCCAAGGGAAATAAAACAAATCGCCATACGTTGACAACTTGAAATATCGCAAGAAGCTGGTTTCCAAACCTATATAAAATCCACTTTCATTTTGCACCATACTTCCCTCGCCAATGGAACGTGCATAGATGCTTTGATAAGCCAAGTCGTAGAACCTGTTCATAACCATCAGTTGAAAACTTTCTTTCGGTGAATAACGTAACATATTCATCGTGGCTATTTTTCCGTTCTTGTCCATAGCCGTTTCGCCTTGCAAAGTAAACTTTTTCCAGAAAAGCTTATAATTTATGCCGGCATTGAAGAAATCGCGTCCTCGAGGATAATATTTATTGTATGCACGCGGAGTAGTATTCAACACCTTGTTGAAAACATTATAAACAGCTGTTAATCCTGCTTCAAAATTTTTACCATTATAATGTATATTACTGCCTATCAGCTGATTACTGAATGTATTCTTCTTTTCATAATCCCTTGGGATGCGATGATATCCATCTTCTTTTATCGAAGTTATCAACTGGTTATCCACAATCCCATCCATCTTCCTATAAGAGTAGAAAGCATCTGCCGTAAGACATTTGGTAATGCGGATACTACCCGCTATGCCTTGAAAATAATTGTATTCATCGGTAGAGGAATGTTTCTTGATACCCCGTGCCTTGTTACCAAGGGTAGAGAGAGTGGCACTCTTTCCCATACTGAAATCGGTGTTCATCACCAATCCATAGCCATAACTCAAGCGGTAGTTTCCCAATGCCAAGGCATTTATCCGACCAATGTCACGAACATATATATAAGGTGAATAGTAATCATATCCTTTGGCATTCTTTCCTGTAAAGAAAAGTTCGCCGGCATCCTTTTCGGCGGTGACCCCTACATAAATCTTGTCGCTATAGCGGAATTGATAACGGACATTGTGATAAAAAGACTTTCCCAAATAACGCTTGTTTGGATTTTCCTTGATGTATTCGGAAGTGAAAGGTTGATAACCTGCACGGGTATAGAAAGGAATATCCACACGTGTGGATAACTCTTGTTTTCCATACTTCAAGATGTTCTTTAGAGTTGGTGTATATTCTTCTTTTTCAGGTTGTTGGAAAGTTATGAACAGTTTCAACAACCTGGCGGTTTGTATGTCCATATCCTTCACCATCAGCAATTCCTTGTCGGTGAGCATCGGACCATATCGGCGGATATAATCCAATATGCTTTCTACCATTCCATCAGAGAGAAAAGGAAATTTTTCCAACTGTTCCTTGGAAGCGGTATTGATGTTGACGGGATGTTCTTTCATCTCGGCCAAGTCTTCCATCAAGCTTTGCCAGTTAGAGGAAGCTATTTCGTCATTATTGTTCATCAATTGCTCGATGATACTCTCCCAAGATTCCTGAGCGGATAACTTATTCACCGATAAGAACATTGAAAGACAAGCAATTAACCAAGTTATCCACCACCTGTTCATAAATCCGTTTATTTCTCTATTTATAGTTAAATAGTACTATTAATTATGCCTCATCTGAGTTTTCTTTATTATTTTTACACCGAAAATGAAAAGGATTCTATTCATAGCCTGTTTATTTTCCGTTTTGGCCGTCCGCCTGAATGCCCAGAAGCAGACGTTTACCGACAACGGATACTTGGTGTCTGCCATCATTCACGAAGGTGATACCATTCCACACTATCAAATGCGTACCGTTTATATATTCAAGCCATTGGTATTCAAGAACAAGAAACAACAAAAATCTTATAACCGACTGGTACACAATGTAAAGAAAACGCTTCCCATAGCCAAGGAGGTAAACCGTGCCATCATTGAAACGTACGAATACCTGCAAACGCTTCCCGATGAAAAAGCCCGGGAAAAACATCTCCGTATGGTGGAAAAGGGAGTGAAGGAACAATATACGCCAAGGCTGAAAAAACTTACCTTTTCGCAAGGAAAGCTGTTGATAAAGCTCATCAACCGAGAAACGGATTCCTCATCCTACGAATTGGTGAAAGCATTCTTGGGACCTTTCAAGGCTGGTTTCTATCAAGCCTTTGCCGCCATCTTCGGGGCCAGTTTGAAAAAAGAATACCATCCCGAAGGCGAAGATGCTTTGATAGAACGAATCGTCCTGCAAGTGGAAAGTGGACAACTCTGAACAAGTTATCCACCACTTATCCACACATCCGGTGGAAAACGTCAGCACGTTTGAGCAAAAACGCCTTCACGATTCACTTAAAACGTCAGCATCCTTTTGGCAAACTCCCAAAGCACAATACCCGTAGTGACCGATACATTCAAGGAATGTTTGGTGCCGTATTGCGGAATTTCGATACACCCGTCGCAAGCGTTCACCACCTCCTGTTGTACCCCCTTCACCTCGTTTCCCATTACAATGGCATACTTCTTGCCGGCATCCAGGGTAAGGTTATCCAGCATCGTACTGCCCTCTACCTGTTCGATGGCAAGTACCGTATATCCTTCATTATGAAGTTCTTCCACCGCCTCCAATGTATGTTTCTTATATTTCCAATCGACCGTGTCCTCGGCACCAAGCGCCGTCTTGTGCATCTCAGGGTGTGGAGGAGTGGCCGTAATGCCGCACAGATAAATGCGGTTCACCAAAAAGGCATCCGAGGTACGGAATACCGACCCGATGTTGTGAAGACTACGCACTTCGTCGAGCACCACCACCAGCGGAAGCTTTTCCGCTTGCTTGAATTCGTCCACCGTCATACGGTTCAGCTCCGTTATCTTGAGTTTTCTCATCATTTTCATTATCTTTGTAATTCAATGCCCAAAGATACGAACTTATTCTCACAACCCTGTGGATAAGTGTGGAAAACGTGCATAAATCCCGTGGATATTTTTTTGAAACTTTTCGCTTGCAAAATCCAACATTTTGTATATGACAATTCAAATTTCAACTTTCCAAAAAAGTTAGCCAAAAGTTTATCACACACTATCAACACATTTTCCTCTGTTTTTTTGAGGTTGATAAAAGGAAAGTTGTTAACTTTGCGTGTTATCAACCGTTTGTTAATAAAATAGGTAAAATCAGAAATATCAGCAGATAAGGCTGTTTATCATTTGTTGATAGCAGAAACTCTTCGACAAATAACTTCTCTGACAAGATATCCGCTCTTTTTTTACCAACACTATTAACAGACAATTATCATCAGTATAAATCTCTTTTTTGAAAGAAGAAGAAAAAATATAAATATAATGAATAAGGAAGAATGGTTGAAAGCTGGGTACGTCACCGAGCCGGTGGACAAGGCCCTCGATTTGAAAGCGGAGATTGACAAGCTGCGCAAGGAAAAGAATGCCGTTATCCTCGGACACTACTACCAGAGTGGCGAGATACAGGATATAGCCGACTTTGTGGGCGACAGCTTGGCTTTGGCACAATGGGCTGCCGAGACGGATGCCGATGTCATTGTAATGTGTGGCGTTCATTTTATGGGCGAGACTGCCAAGGTGCTTTGCCCCGACAAGAAAGTGTTGGTGCCCGACTTCAATGCCGGATGTTCGTTGGCCGACAGTTGTCCGGCTGATGACTTCGCCAAGTTCGTGAAGGAACATCCCGACCACACGGTCATCTCGTATGTCAACACCACGGCAGCCGTCAAGGCCGTGACCGATGTGGTGGTGACATCCACCAACGCCAAGCAGATTGTAGAAAGCTTTCCGCAGGACGAAAAGATTATCTTCGGCCCGGACAGGAACTTGGGCAACTACATCAACTCCATCACCGGACGCGAAATGATGCTTTGGAACGGTGCTTGCCACGTTCACGAACAATTCTCCGTAGTGAAGATTCTCGAACTGAAGAAGCAATATCCTGATGCCGATGTGCTGGTACATCCCGAATGTAAGGGAGCTGTGGCCAAGTTGGCCGACAAGGTAGCCTCTACCGCCGGTTTGCTGAAACACGCCGTAAACAGCCCGAAGAAAGACTTCATCGTGGCCACCGAAAGCGGTATCCTGCACGAGATGCGCAAGCAATGTCCCGAAAAGAACTTCATCCCCGTTCCTCCCGAAGACGGAAGCTGCGCCTGCAACGAATGTAACTTTATGCGCTTGAATACGCTTGAAAAGCTCTATAACACCTTGAAGTACGAATGGCCGGAAGTGACGGTGGATGCGGAAGTGGCCAAGGAAGCCGTGAAGCCTATCCAGCGGATGTTGGAAATCTCGGAAAAGTTGGGATTGTAATATTGAAATAAGTATTTATTGTCATTCAGAGGAGCGTAGCGACGAAGAATCTCGGTAACATCCACGTAAATGTAACCGAGATTCTTCCTCCCTTCGGTCGTCTGAATGACAATTATTATTAAATAGGTATATAAGAACTATGCTTACTTGCACCTTCGTCTTTCTCCTCACCATTGTGGCCAGCTTCATCCAGCGGGTGAGCGGATTCGGTTTCGGCATCTTCGTGATGATGTTCTTTCCTTTCTTTTTGCCCACGTATGGCGAGTCGGTGATGCTTTCGGGCTTGTTGGCGGGAAGCACGGCACTGATGATTGCTGTCCGTAACTGGAAGTACATCCGTTGGCGGTTTATGGGGCTTGTCACCTTCTTCAATGTGCTGTTTTCTTTTGTGGCGACAGAATATATGCGTGGGATGAGCAACGACAGCCTGAAACAATGCTTGGGAGTGGTGCTTATCCTTATTGCCTTGTACTTTTTGTTCGGCGAAGGACGGATGGGAAGGATGTTCAAGTCGCGTCCGGCACAAGTGACCATCGGAAGCATCAGTGGTGTGATGGGCGGTATGTTTGCTATGCCTGGTCCTCCGTTGGTGCTCTATTGTATCAGCACGTTGGAAGACAAGCGCGAGTATGTCACCACCCTGCAAGCCTTCTCCGTGGTGTTCAATGTCTTTTATACCATTTTTCGTATCAAGGCAGGCTTCTATTCGGACGATTTGTCGCTTTGGTGGGTGGCAGGTATAGGAGGAGCCATCATCGGTTCTTCGTTAGGTTCCCGATGCTTTGAGCTTATCAGCAACCGTACCTTGAAGCTCATTGTCTATGCGATGATGATTGTCAGCGGAGTGGTAGCGATTCTATAGATACGTGAAGGCAAAATAAAAAAACGCGAAGGCGATGAAAACAATTCGCCTTCGCGTTTTTTTATTATGGATTTTCGCATAGATTATACTCGAAGAAATATCTGTTTTTTATACAAATACCATAGTATGAAATATACGATACTAACATTACTCATTGTAATCAATATTGGATAAAAATCGCCAATGTATTGTTCCAATCCATAGAAAAGTGAATGGCCGATGCAGCTGAAATTCATGCACATGGCCAGCATATATGCCAGTATGGAATTCATGCCATACACCTTCAGCCATCCGGTGTACTTGCGCCAACCTTTATAGTCAATGATATAATAGAACGACCCCATCAGCAGGAAGCAATATCCGCTGCTCACCAAGACCATTGAACTTGTCCAAAGTTTTTTAATGACCGGATGCCAAATGCCCCAAATCCAACCGATGGCAACCATCGATGCACCTATGATAAAAAGGTAAGCCAATTTCTTTTTCGGCATCCATTCTTTATGCTTCAATATGTATCCGGCAAAAAGACCTGTCAGAACGGTAGCACCGAAATTGAGACTGCTGAGAATCCAGGTATATCGATACCATTCAGGAAAAACAATTTCACCGTTCACTACACTGGCACCATCGCGGAAACGTCCCAATACTTCTCGTTCTATCCATTCGGCCAAGTTTCCGTCGGGTGTATAGTTTCCACCTCCATAACCGTTGATGGTAATGAATTCCATGGCGCCCCAAAAGCTGAGCAGAATCAGGACGAACATAATGATTTGTGTACGGATTCGGGTATGCAGAAAGAGTAATGAAGAAATGAGATATCCCATAGCGATGCTTTGCAAGGTGTTGGAATAAAGATAAATACGGTCAGGATTCAATGCAAGTAGATTGCCTTGACACATCATACCGAATATCCATAATAGAATCACTCTTTTCAGAATACGTCGATATACCAAAGTCTTGTCTTTGGCATCTTTATAGCGAGAAAGTGCAAACGGAATGGTAATACCCGACATGAACATAAAGAGAGGCATCACCAAATCCCAGGTAGAAAATCCTTCCCAATCAACATGGGTAAAGCACCACATGAATGAATGGAAAGCGGGTGTATCGATAGCTGATGACAATTGATGCATGGCTACTTCAAGACCTACCAGCATAAACAAGTCGAATCCTCGAAGTATATCAAGGGATTCCAGACGTTGGGGGATATTGTTTTTCATAGTATCAGTTAAAGATTATCCTTTCAAGAATGTACAAAGTTTTTCAACGGCACGGGCACGATGACTGATTGTATTCTTAATATCATTTCCCAATTCGGCAAAAGTCAAATCATATCCTTCGGGTACAAAAATGGGATCGTAACCGAAACCTGCTCCGCCTCTCTTTTCACTGATGATTTTGCCTTTCACTATACCTTCGAACAGATATTCCTTTCCGTCCATTATCAAGCAGATAGCGGTACGGAATTGTGCCTTCCGGTTTTCTTTTCCTTCCAATTCTTGCAAAAGTTTCTGCATATTGGCTTCCGAGTCGTGACCATCTCCGGCATAGCGGGCAGAAAACACACCAGGTGCTCCATTCAAGGCTTCCACTTCCAAGCCGGTATCGTCGGCAAAACAATTCATACCATAATTATTATATATGTATTGGGCTTTTTGGCGAGCATTACCTTCCAATGTATCGGCGGTTTCAGGAATATCTGCATTGCATTGTATATCCTTCAGACTCAGCAATTCCATTTCTTCACCCAAAATAGCGGATATTTCTTCCAGCTTATGTGTGTTATTGGTAGCAACTACAAGTTTCTTTTTCATTATATTCAGTTTATAAAAATGAAGGCACGGAATTCCGTGCCTATAAAATCATTATTTAAAGAGACCACCCAAGAAACTTCCGGCAGCTTCTTTTAATTTGTCCGCCACACCCGATGAAGCAGCTTCTGAAATCAATTCATTGATATCTATTTTTTCACTGGATGTGAATTTTTTTATAATCATAGGAATCATCGGTACGATAGCATTGACAATAGCAGGTGACAATCCTAACTTTTTGGCAATATCCGAACCGAAAATATTGCTTGCCAATTGAGTGACAGGACTGGTTGAAGCTTCTTGACGTCCGGTGAAAAGCTCAACCAATTGGTCAATACCTCCTTCTTTGCTGGCAGTTTCCTTTACACTACCAAAAATAGAGTCGGCAATACCTCCAAATACTTGTTCCTGAATACCTTCTGGTATAGAAATTTTATCGGCCAACACTTCACTGGCCTTTTCTTTTATTAAATCGGTTAAAAGTGACATAATATGTTCGATTTATTCGTTATTTTTATGTTTGCAAAAATAACGAATAAATCGATAATAGTCAAATATTATTTGATGCTAATCAATTCGATAGGTTGTTTATTTTCTTCATCCAATGGTTTGGATTGGTATTTTACCTTGTCGAAATTGATTGATTTCAAATCTATACAGCGGATATTGCTATTGTACATGGATCGATAGAAAATCATCCGATTGTGTGTATCCGATGCTACAGTGAATTGAGTAGCACTGGGCATATAGACTGAAACTTTTCCCCATGGCATTTCAGTACCGGCAGGAATATCAAAATTGTTCAGCAGGTGAAATGCTTGTATAACACTTCTTTGTGCATCGGGTTGCTGAGCGGCGGTAAGTTGGAAGAATGCAGCACGTACAAACCGTGATGGAGGAGTAAAGTCACCCGGAAGTCCTAATAACCCGCTTCCATGTCCGAAGTTTTTCATTTCCAATGGGCCGAACGGATGATCGGGAGCATTACCCGGTTGTAGGTTTATGTAGTTGTTCAGGTTCATCAAGTGCCATTCAAGACCTGGAGAATTGGTAAGTACACCCAATGGATTTTCGTAAAAGTGCATCACTTCATTCACTATTTCCAGCACGATTTGTCTTCCAGAAGGTTCGGTAAATCTCCAATGCACGGTGGATGAACGCGGATCAATGTTGATAACACGTACTTTTTTCAATGCTTCCTTCACTTCATTTACCGTACTACATTCTGCCAATACATATGATACAAGTTGGAAATCTGCCAAGCATTTATCTTTTTGTGAAGCATCGTAGGATTGATATTTTCCATAGTTGGGAAAATAGAATAATCCAGCTGAAAGTCCTTTTTCATTGATTCCTTCTACCATAAATTCCTTTTGTTCTACAGATAGTCCCACAAAGCCATATTTGGTTTTGAATTTTACACCATCCATACCCGAAGGAGTAAGCGATTGAAGTTCTTGATTTCGAGGAACTACTACGTACATATTGTTCATGATACTTTCTGCCCATTCGATGGTGCGGGCAACAATGGTGGTACCATCCTTACTTTTTAAAGTGATTCCTGTACATGCATTGACAGGAACTTGTGAAGCAATTCCCAAGCTTGCCATAAGAATAGTGAATAGTTTAACGTTCATAATATATGAATTAAAATGATTATTAATTTAATAAACGGATAAGTAAATAATATGTTTCCATAAATGATATCCATATTTGAGAAATAAACTATTTTTGCAAACAATTTAAGAAAAGTGGAGATTTATGTTCAAGAATAGGATATTATTGTTTCATTTGATTACTGCTCTTGTGGTCATTATTTGGGGAACAACTTTTGTATCGACTAAAGTTTTGATTCAACATGGTTTAGGTCCGATAGAAATTATGTTTTACCGTTTTGTGTTAGCTTATTTTTGTCTTCTGATGGTTTCTCACAAACGTTTGTGGGCAGACAATTGGAAAGATGAATTTATGTTAATGCTATCTGGATTGACGGGTGGTACTTTTTATTTCATAGCAGAAAATACGGCATTGGGTATTACTCAGGCTTCAAATGTAGCTTTGTTGGTATGTACTACTCCCATCTTTACCGCTTTGCTTGTACATTGGATATTCAAGGAACCACTTCGAAGAAATATGATAATAGGTTCAATCATAGCCTTGATTGGAGTAGGGTTGGTCGTATTCAGTGGAAGTGTACTTCTTCAAATCAATCCATTAGGTGATTTTTTAAGTATTATGGCAGCATTGATGTGGGCGGTGTATTGTTTGATATTGAAACCTTTGGGCAAAAAATATCCTACGGCTTTCATTACCCGGAAAGTTTTTCTGTATAGTGTCATTTCATTATTAGTATATTTTTTGTTTGACCCCTTGCAAGTAAAAACAGAAGTATTGTTCCATCCTGTAGTAACATTGAATTTGCTATTTTTGGGCATTGTAGCCTCTATGCTTTGTTTCATAGCTTGGAATGCAGCTGTAAAGGTTTTGGGACCTTCGCGTACGGCCAATTATATTTATGTACAACCTTTCAGTACTTTGGTGTTGTCATCCATCATTCTTTCCGAAGTCATAACTCTTGCTTCAATGATTGGTGCACTTTGCATTATTGGAGGAGTTTATTTGGCTGAAAAAGAATAAAAAAAATAAGGGTGTGCCAAAAGACACACCCTTTATAATTACGCTTTTTTCTTCTTTTTCACTTTCAACTTGTCGAATCCTTCACCATATACACCGACTACATTACTTTGTGATATAAATGCATTTTCGTCAATGTCCCTTACCATTCGGAATATATCATTGGATTGATTTTTCTTGGCAAGCACGACTACTACCTTGATGCTTTGTTTACTGTACCAACCGGTACCATCCAGCAAAGTAACCCCACGATGAAGTTCCCGAGTAATGGTTTCGGCTATTTCTTCGTGTTTTTTGGAGAATATAAGGAATTGGACAGATTGGCGGTTACTGTTCACTACATAGTCGATGACGACACTCATTATGAACAATACACAAAAACCGAACAATACACGCTTCCAATCATGGAATACCAAGTAACAAGAAGAAATAATGATGATATCACCATACATAATCAGTCGGCCTAATGATACATCCTTGTATTTGTTGATAATCCAAGCAAGGATATCCGTTCCCCCTGTACTACCATTATAGATAAATACAAAGCCGATACCGAAACCTAACATACTGGCACCTATTACCAATGCCATAAATTCTTGACCAGGACCTAACAATAAAGGCAGATTACCTGCATCGTCTTTCAATAATACTTGGAAGAGCCATAGGAAAAAAGTAAGCGCAGGAATGGCATAAAGTGTCTTTATACAGAATTTCAGACCCAAAATTTTCAAGGCGAATACCATAAAAATGGCATTGATGATAAAATAAGAAACCTGGATTTCGATGCCCGTCATATAATAGATAAGGGCTGAAATACCTGTTACACCACCGGTAGAGATTTGGTAAGGAAGCATAAAGGCTGCCCAACCAAGTGAATAGCACATGATGCCGAGTGTGATAGCCACATAGTCCTTCAATTCGCGGCCAAACTTTGAATTAAACAATACGTCCATAATATGTAGATTAAGATTTGTTTATTCAAGGTGTGCTAAGCACACCTTGAATAGAATATTACAATACCACGTTTACAATCTTCTTCGGAACGATGATGACCTTCTTCGGTGTCTTGCCATCAATCCACTTCTGTGCCATTTCATGACCCATTACCGTTGCCTGGATGGTGTCATTGTCGGCATCAGCCGGGAAGTCGAGCGTGAAGCGGGCCTTACCGTTGAACGAGATGGTGTACTTGATGGTGTCTTCCTTCAAGTAGTCTTCATTCCATGCCGGCCATTGTGCATCGCATACCGAAGTGGTGTTGCCCAATGTTTCCCACAATTCTTCTGCCAAGTGAGGTGCAAACGGAGCAATCAGTACAACCAATGTCTTCAACACTTCCTTGTTGCGGCACTTCAAGGCACCGAGTTCGTTCACACAAATCATGAACGCACTGATGGAAGTATTGTAAGAGAAGGTTTCGATGTCGCCGGTCACCTTCTTGATGAGCTTGTGGATAGCTTTGAGTTCTTCCTTGGTCGGTTCACCTTCTACCGGCAAGTATTGGTCGTTGCGGTCGTAGAACAAGGCCCAGAGTTTCTTCAAGAAACGGTGAACACCGTCGATACCGTTGGTATCCCATGGCTTGCTCTGTTCTACCGGGCCGAGGAACATTTCGTACATACGGAGCGTATCGGCACCGTACTTTTCAACAATCATATCCGGGTTCACCACGTTGTACATGGACTTCGACATCTTTTCTACTGCCCAACCACATACGTACTTGCCGTCTTCGAGGATGAATTCGGCATTGTTGTATTCCGGACGCCATGCCTTGAATGCTTCTACATCGAGTACATCAGCCGATACAATGTTTACATCCACGTGAAGCGGAGTCACATCGTACTGGTCTTTCAAACCGAGAGAAACAAATGTATTGGTATCCTTGATACGATATACAAAGTTGCTTCGGCCTTGAATCATACCTTGGTTCACGAGCTTTTGGAACGGTTCTTCCTTCACACTCACACCGAGGTCGTGCAAGAACTTGTTCCAGAAACGGGAGTAAATCAAG
>JAFQBF010000049.1 GCA_017416735.1 Bacteroidaceae bacterium
GTGACGATGCGCACCTGGGATGTGGCATCGGCCTTCTCATCTCCCGAACAAGAAGAACCGAACTTCATCCTCGAAGCCCGCGCCTTGGCCGAAAGGTTAGGCATCGAACACCACGTGGCCGATGTCCGCGAGGAGTTCAAGCAAGTCATCGTGAAGTATTTCATCGACGAATATATGCAAGGCCGCACGCCGAATCCTTGCGTGATGTGCAATCCTTTGTTCAAGGAGCGCCTTCTTTGCGAATGGGCGGACAAGACCGGTTGTGCCTGGATTTCCACCGGACACTATTGCCGACTGGAAGAACGGGACGGCAACCGATATATCGTGGCAGGAGATGACGTGACCAAGGACCAATCCTATTTCCTCTGGCGCTTGCCACAGGAAATCCTCCGACGCTTCCTTTTCCCCTTGGGTAATTACACTAAGCAGGAAGTGCGCGAATACCTGAAAGACAAAGGCTTCGAGACAAAAGCCAAGGGAGGCGAGAGTATGGAAGTCTGCTTCATCGAAGGCGACTATCGTGACTTCCTCCGCCAACAAATTCCCGACATCGACACAAAGATAGGTCCGGGCTTCTTCGTCGATAACAAAGGCGTGAAGATTGGCCAACACAAGGGTTTTCCTTATTATACCATCGGCCAACGTAAAGGATTGGGTATCGCCTTGGGCCATCCGGCACACGTCCTCCGCATCAATGCCGAGAAGAACACCGTGATGCTGGGCACCGCCGAGGACTTGAAGGCCGAGTATATGCTCGTGGAAGATGCACTCATTATAAACAAGGAGGAACTGATGCAATGCCCGAACCTCACGGTGCGAATCCGTTATCGAAGCAAGCCGATTCCTTGCCAAGTGCTTCCGTTTGAAAACGGACAGATGTTGGTTCGTTTCTTGAGCGAAGCCTCAGCCATCGCCCCCGGCCAATCCGCCGTCTTCTATGATGGGCAACGGGTATTGGGAGGTGCATTCATTGCCTCGCAACGAGGGATATTCAAAGTGATTGCAGAGAATCCGTTTGAATAAAAGGGAAATTACAAGAACATTGTCATATAAACAGGGGCTTGTTTAAGGAGTGAAATCGAATGATATTCACTTTTAAACCGCCAAATTTATGCCAAATTTGGTGGTTTGATGATAAAAAGGTCTTTTTGTCCCCAAACATGAAGCTATGATTGAACGAATACTAGAATTGGCGATATTTAATGACTTTCTACTAAAGAAATAAAGAAAGGAAAGAAAGTTTATTTTTATGATAATGGCATACGGAATGTCGTTTTATCCAACTTTGCTCCGGCCTCTTTGCGTAACGATATGGGAGCTTTGTGGGAAAATCTGATGGTGAGCGAACGGGTGAAACGGAATGCTTATACAGGCAGCTATGCCCAACTGTATTTTTGGCGCACTCACGACCAGAAAGAAATAGATTTGATTGAGGAAGAAGATGGTATGCTTCGTACCTATGAATTCAAATGGGGTGGGAAATCAAAAGCTAAACAACCACAACTTTTTGCATCCACTTATCCAGGCTTTCCTTTTACTGTCGTTTCACCAGAAAATTATTGGGAGTTTGTATCGTCCTAAAAAAGGTTTACCCTGAATAAAAGTTGATATTCGATATTTTTTGGTGATGTTTTCCAAATACGTCAGCACGTTTAATGTACTGACGTTTGGAAATGAGAGTGTCAAGGAGTTTTGAAGTTTTCTGAAGCACTTTTACTTTATCACTTGCATCATCTAGTTAGCTATCAAGCAATTAGAATACCTTAAAAAATGCTACTTTAAACAACGGAGTCAATCATACAAGACATTGAATGCTGCATAAAGAGATCTTGCAATATTTGCCATACCATAGTCTCCAGGATGTGCACCTACTCCCGGCTGTGTATATTCTTTGTATGAAGATGCAAAATTTTTCTTATCTGTACCTGCCCCTAAATGAGAAATGTCAACCAAATAAGACTCACTCTTTATAGCAACATTGGTTACAGCATATTGCTTTTCCTTTTCCGGCCAAAACGGCACGGTTATAATCCGTCGTGAATTAGGGAACAAGGATAATAGTTTCACATATTCATTTTCAAACATTTCAGACTCTACTATATCATCTTTTGCTACGTTTTCACCTATTTGGACGAACAGAAAATCTGGTTGTTTATTTTCGGCCAAGCTAAGTTTGTTCATTTCAAAGCTGTATTTTGTAAAAGTCCTCTCAAATTGAGCGATATTTAAAAGCGAGAATTTTATATTAACTTTCTTCCGTTCAGAAATCATTCTTAACAGAATATGGACATAATCTTTTTCTTTACTCGTGGAGGTTAATCCCCTTTTTTCTTTATCAGCTTCTTCTTCAGGTACTCCTGTATAAGTCAAGCTATTACCTAAAAACAAACACGTTATCGTTGAATCAGCACCAATCATTAAAGAATCATTAACCGCTTCAAGCGGATCATTGTTAAATTTTGCCAATGCCTTTTCTGTAGGTGTCTCAAATTTGCCCAAAACCATCTGAATCTTCTCTATCATTCTTTCTCGTTTGTGAAAAGCATAACCTCCGACAGCCATTATCAGCAATACATTAAGAATAACGGAATACAATAAAAACTTTTCTTTTTTCATCGTTCGATTAAGTTTTAATTACGGTGGGGCTACGACATCGAAGTTATAAAAATAAAAGATTATAGGCATATATAAACAAAAACGTGAAGCCCATCCGTCGCTCGCTTCACTGATTAGGCGCCTGAGAATTGCCCATGGTGTCGAAACGAGCAACTCCGAACTTCACGCCGATACGATATATCACACCCTACACGTCCGTTATGCCTACGGTGCAGACACACCATAGGCTAACAGGCATAATGAGGGCTGTATATACAACATACCCAACGTCATTCTTTGTTGCTTTGTTCTTGACACCATTTGAAATTTTCTCAGGACTTCAATCAGTCAAAACCAAAGCGTAAGAATACGCCATTATCTATATGTCCGTCCCCACCACCTCTACTTCAAGACGAAGTCTCGGCGTGAAGACAGGGCAAAGATAAGTATTTATTTAAGAAAATAAGCAAAAATGAAAGGAAAACCGTTCACCTTAGTCTTTGGATAGTTATTAAGATGCTGATGGAAATGTAATAGATTCAGCATCTATAATCCAATCATAACCTTTGATTGCAGAAACACAAGTTCTGTTTCGCTGTTCAAGACTTATGTTTCGTCGTTCACTAGTTATGATTAGCTTATACAACAAGAAAAGAAACTCTTTTTATGCCGACAATGGATTGTTTTCTGTCAGGAACGGCTGTGTAATCTTCAGATTGTCAGTAAGTCTGAACTTCCTGGCAATCTGAAGGAGATTTTGTCTTAATTATAGAGAGGCCACAAACTCCTTGGAGATGTAATTGTCTAAGCTGGCACACACTTCACGACTGAACGACATACCACTGGCGACAATCTTGTCCCAATCGGCTTCGGTCAGTTCGTCGAGGTCGGCCTTGCGGATACGGTTCTTCAGCATACCGAACACCAAGCCGGCATTGAAGTTGTCGCCCGCACCGATGGTGCTCACCGTCTGAAGCGGTTCCACCGGATAATCCTTCTTCACCGTTTGGGTGCGGAGACTCAAGCCATCGCCCCCATTGGTGCAGATGAAGCGTGGACAATAGAAGCCCACCTTGTGCTGATAAACCTTATCGGCATCGGTCATACCGAACATATTGCTGAAGTCTTCCGTCGAGCCGCGGACAATGTCGGCATATTCAAAGTTTTCGAGAATGGTCGGCATCAGCTTGATGGCTTCGTTGGCGTGGGTGCTACGGAAGTTCACGTCATAATAGATGATGGCTCCTGCCTCACGGGCCTTGTCCAACAATTCCTTCACCTTGTCGCGAAGCTGGGGCGTGATGGCATAGAAAGAGCCAAACATCACGATGTCATCACTCGTCACTTCCGGCATCTCCGCATCCAGTCGAAGGTTCGGATAATCCTTATAGAAGCTGTACTCGGCATCGTTCTTCCCGTTGAGGAATGCCAACGAGATGGGTGACTTGCGGTCGGGATAAACCATCACGTTGTCGGTACTGATACCATTCTCCTTCATAAAACCGAGGATGATGTCACCCACACGGTCACCTCCCACTTCGCTGATGAAGGTTACATTGGCTCCCGCCCGTCCCAACGAAACGAGGCCATTGAACACCGAGCCACCCGGTACGGCAACCGTCGGTTGGTTGTTCTTGAACAAAATGTCGAGGATTGTTTCTCCGATTCCTATTACTCTTCTCATATCGGTCAATTCTTATTTAATCAATTCTATCAGTTCGTCGAAATCACTGGCCACGGACAAGAAGTTCTCCATCGGCCGACGGGCGAAGCGTTTTTCCTTCAACCCGTCAAGAAAGGACAGAAGCCCGTCCCAAAAGCCATCTATATTATAAAGGATAACTCTCTTGGCGTGATAACCAATGCTGGCCGATGCCACCACGTGGAACACTTCATCCAACGTACCGACTCCGCCCGGCAATGCCACCAATATGTCTGACTCGACAAGCATCATATCCTTACGGTCACTCAAGTTATCGACACGAAACGTCACGTCCAGCAAATCGCTCACCGCTCCCCGTTCTTCCAGTTTGGTCGGCACCACGCCCATAATGAAAGCACCGTTCTCCTTTGCGGCCTTGGCCGTACATTCCATCAATCCCAAATTGGCGCCTCCATAAACCAACGTCTTCTGGTTTTGTCCAAACCAAATGCCCAATTCCCGAGCCTTTTCAAAGTAAATCGGGGCAATCTCTTCGGATGCCGAGCAGAAAATTCCTATTTTTTTCATTTTATTCCAAATCTTTCATACAAATATCCGCATTTTTTAATGAATGGCAATGACTTTTGTTGTATTTTTGTCTTTTGATAGAAGAAAAGGACGAAAACAATGGCATACAACATACATACCCTCTCCAACGGATTGCGCATCATCCACGCCCCCAACCAGTCGGCGGTGGCCTATTGCGGCTTTGCCATCGATGCCGGTACCCGCGATGAGGCCGAAAACGAACAGGGTATGGCGCACTTTGTGGAGCACCTGCTTTTCAAGGGAACGCAGAAACGCCACGCCTGGCACATCCTCAACCGGATGGAGCACGTGGGAGGCGACCTCAACGCCTATACCAACAAGGAAGAGACGGTGGTGTATAGTGCATTCCTGGTTGAACATTTTCCCCGTGCGGTGGAGTTGTTGGCGGACATCGTCTTCCAAAGCACCTTTCCGCAAGCCGAGATAGACAAGGAAGTGGAAGTCATCATCGACGAGATACAGAGCTACGAGGACAGCCCTTCGGAATTGATATTCGATGATTTCGAGGAACTGCTCTTCCCCAACCACCCGTTGGGAAGGAACATCCTGGGCAAGCCCGAACTTCTGCACGGATTCAAGAGCGAAGATGCCCTCCGGTTCACCGCCCGACATTACCGGCCGGACAATATGATATTCTTCGTGCAAGGGAACGTCGATTTCAAACGAGTGGTACGGCTCGTGGAAAAAACGTCTTCACGTTTTGCCTCAAACGCGAAGGCGAATCACCGGAAACGCCCTGACGTTTATGTGCCACAGACCTTGACCTTGCATCGGGATACGCACCAGGCACACGTGATGATAGGCAGCCGGGGATATGATGCCCACAACGAGAAGCGGACTGCCCTCTATCTGCTGAACAACATATTGGGAGGTCCGGGTATGAACAGCCGCCTGAATGTATCGCTTCGTGAACGGAGCGGATTGGTGTACAACGTGGAAGCCAACCTGACATCCTACACCGACACCGGGGTGTTCTGCATCTATTTCGGAACGGAACACAACCACGTGGACAGATGCATCCGTCTGGTGAAGAAAGAGCTGAAGCGTCTTTGCGACAAGCCATTGAGTGCCGCCCAACTGGCCGCTGCCAAGAAACAAATCATCGGACAGATTGGGGTGGCCCGGGACAATGCAGAAAGCACCGCCCTCGGTATGGCAAAGACTTTCCTGCACTATGGCAAGATGGACGACCCGCAAGAGCTCTTCCGACGCATCGAGGACTTGACCGCCAAGGAGCTTTGGGAAGTGTCCAACGAAATGTTTGCTGAAGAATATTTATCAACATTGATATATACTTAAGACCCTACTTATATGAAAAAACAAAACCTACTGCTGATTAGCGCATTGTTTGCAGCCTCCACCTTGCAGGCGCAAACCACTGATTTGACAAAAGGTCTGAGCATTTGGTTCGACAAGCCTTGTTCACTCTCGGGTGTGGCTTCGTTCTACAACTATAGTGCCGACCGCGATTGGGAAGAACGTTCGTTGCCTATCGGTAACGGTAGTTTCGGTGGTAACATATTCGGCTCGGTAGCAGCCGAACGCATCACCTTGAATGAAAAGACCCTCTGGCGAGGAGGTCCGAACACCGCCAAGGGTGCCGACTATTATTGGAACGTGAACAAGGAATCGGCTCATCTGCTTCCCGAAATCCGCCAGGCATTCGTGGACAACGACTTGAAGAAAGCCGCCAAGCTGACTCGCGAGAACTTCAATGGCTTGGCAGGTTACGAAGACTATAGCGAACAACCCTTCCGCTTCGGTTCTTATACTACCCTCGGCGAAGCCTACATCGAAACAGGCCTGAGCGAAATCGGTATGAGCGACTATAAGCGTATCCTTTCCATCGACTCGGCAATGGCCGTGGTTTCCTTCAACAAGGATGGCGTGAAGTACGAACGCACCTACTTCGCTTCTTATCCGGACAGTGCAATGGTATGGAAGTTTACCGCCGACCAACCGGGCAAGCAGAACCTCACTTTCAGCTACAAAGGCAATCCCGAAGCCGAAGGCAAGATGGTGGCCGATGGCGACAAAGGCTTGATCTACACTGGCAAGCTGAAGAACAATGGTATGGAGTTTGCTCTCCGCATCCAGGCTCAGCACAAGGGCGGTAACGTGAAGGCTACTGCTGATGGCAAGCTCGTGGCTCAAGGTGCAGACGAAGTCATCTTTATCCTGACTGCCGATACCGACTACAAGATTAATTTCGACCCGGACTTCAAGGACCCGAAGACATACGTGGGTGTGAATCCGGTGGCTACTACCGACGCTATGATGAAGGCAGCCACAGCACGCAGCTATGAAGATTTGAAGGCACGCCATCAAGAAGACTATTTGAGCCTCTTCAACCGTGTGAAGATTAGCCTCAACCCGAATGCACCGATGACGCTTGAATATCCGAGTATTTACGACCTCCCGACTTACAAGCGTCTGGCAAGTTACCGCAAGGGTAAGCCCGACTACAAGTTGGAAGAAATCTACTATCAATACGGCCGTTACTTGCTCATCGCCAGCTCCCGTCCGGGCAATATGCCTGCCAACTTGCAAGGTATGTGGGCAAACGGTGTAGATGGCCCGTGGCGTGTGGACTACCATAATAATATCAATGTACAGATGAACTACTGGCCGGCTTGTCCTACCAACTTGGCTGAATGTAACTGGCCGCTTATCGACTTCATCCGTACTCTTGTGAAGCCGGGCGAAAAGGTAGCTCAGTCTTACTTCGGTGCTCGTGGCTGGACAGCTTCCATTTCAGGCAACATCTTCGGTTTTGCTTCTCCATTGAGCAGCCAGGATATGTCCTGGAACTTCAATCCGATGGCAGGTCCTTGGTTGGCAACCCACGTTTGGGAATACTACGACTATACCCGCGACAAGCAATTCTTGAAGGAAGTGGGCTATCCACTCATCAAGAGCAGTGCCGACTTCTCTGTGGACTTCCTTTGGAAGCGTCCGGATGGAAGCTATACCGCCGCTCCTTCCACTTCGCCTGAACACGGTCCGGTAGATGAAGGTGCTACCTTCGTTCACGCCGTTATCCGCGAAATCCTCTTGAATGCCATCGATGCATCAAAAGCTCTCGGTGTGGATGCCAAGGCCCGCAAGCAATGGCAGGAAGTGTTGGATAACCTCGTACCTTACAAGACAGGACGTTACGGTCAGCTAATGGAATGGTCACGCGACATTGATGACCCGAAGGATGAACACCGCCACGTAAACCACCTCTTCGGCTTGCATCCGGGACATACCCTCTCGCCTGTCACTACTCCGGAATTAGCTAAGGCAGCCCGTATCGTATTGGAACATCGCGGTGATGGTGCAACCGGTTGGAGTATGGGTTGGAAGCTCAACCAATGGGCACGCCTCCAGGACGGCAACCATGCTTACAAACTCTTCGGCAACCTCTTGAAGAACGGTACGTTGGATAACTTGTGGGACACTCACCCGCCTTTCCAAATCGATGGTAACTTTGGTGGTACAGCCGGTGTGACTGAATTGTTACTCCAAAGCCATATGGGCTTCATCCAACTGCTCC
>JAFQBF010000194.1 GCA_017416735.1 Bacteroidaceae bacterium
CAAGGTGGATTACAAGTTGAGTGATGTGACCATTGGCGATTTGGGCGACATCATGCAAGGGAAGGCTTCGGACAAGCTTCCTCACGTCATCGAAGCGGATAGTGATGACAATGTGATGGTGTTCTGGTGCGGTCATGGTCATCAGAATACGTTGGCATGGGGCAGTAATGCTACTGTTTATGGGAAGGAAGTGCGCAACATCATTGAAGGTATGAATTACCGCAAGATTTTCTTTGCTCTGGATGCTTGTTATAGTGGAACCATCGGTGAAGCTTGTGAAGGTCTGCCAGGCGTATTAGTCATGACTGCTGCCAATGCTTACGAGCCATCGAAGGCAGATATGAAAGACCCGGAAATGGGAATCTGGCTTTCCAACGGATTTACCCGTGCCTTTCAGGAGGCGGTGGATGAGAATCCGAATATTGTGATGAGTGACCTTTATTATAAATTGGCTCGCCAAACGGTAGGTTCTCATGCTACGGTCTATAATGTGACGCATTATGGGAATATGCATACGAATACGGTAGGTGAGTTTCTTAATCCATAGGGTGTGATGATTGGTTAACGCTCTCTTGTACAAACTTTGAACTAATCATTGGATAAATCTGCGTGAACTTCGAAATATTGGAGCTCTTAGATGATATAAACAATAACCGTGAGAATAATTAATAATAATTATAGATGCAACTAATGGAAAATTATTAATTTTGCATAGAAATCAATAGGAAACTAATATATCGGAGAAGGAAATTCAAAATTAAAGTATATGGGGATAACATTTGATAAAGAGAAACAGCTTTTCGTGTTCGACTTTGAATATGATGGGGCAGACGATATTGTTAGCTTGACCGGTAGTGGTTATCAGGTGGAAGCATTTGGTAAATGTTTCTATTATGGTTATGAGTTCTCGGACTCGGTGGATGGCGGTGTACGTTCTTCTTTTATCAAATATGTAAAGTTCTCCGAGTCGATACAGAAGGATAGTAACTTGACGCAATTCATTCAGAAAGCGGTGAATGACCTTAACCGTCGAGTAAATCTTTATGATTATGATTTGGTGGTGATGCCGGAATCATCGAGCAAGGTCAATCAATATATGCTTCGCTATATCTATCGGTTTGCTCAACCTTCTCTGCATCGGATGGAACTTGTCAAGTCATTGCCGGAGCATATTTCGTTCGATATGGCTGCATACGAAGAGCAATATTTGAATGATGTGCTGGAAAATGGTCGTCCGCGTTATACAGAGGCACAGAAGGAAGAAGTAAGGCAAAATATTCGTAAGATGATGGACTTGATACATCAGAAGGATTATTTTACCATTGCTAAGGACGTGAAAAAAAGCAAGTTCCGTCCTTACATTATGAACTTCCTCCGTTTCCGTAATGAAGAGGACAGGATGCTTTGTGCGTCTATCCGTAAGCAGAACATATTGGTGGTGGATGATGTAACCACCAGTGGTTCTACCTTAAATGAAATGCTGCGTGCCCTCCGTGTGCTCAATGAAGACAATGAGATTACGATTTTTAGTCTTCTTGGTCGAAAGGACTTGATGGTGGATTCTTTCTAATGTATTTTCGCTGCTTCAATCATCCTTCCTATCTCTACTAATATTATACGGATTTTCTCTTCGGCTTCGGAGGGGAAATCCGTTTCTTCCCGTCTTTCTTCCAGCCATAGCAAATCGGGGAGGCAACGCTCGGCTTTCAGCATCCGGAAGAGGGGGAGGAGCTGATGGGCGATAGCGGTGGCACTCGGCATATCCTTTTCTTTCAAGGCTTTGGCTAATGTTTCCCTTTTCTTTTGGGTTTCGTCGATGAAGGTGCGCATAATTTCGTTGGCGGCTTCCGGGTCGTCCATCGAGAAGGCGGTGAGTGACGTGAAGTCGAACGGGGTGGCCTGTGGACAGGCCGTGGCGATGATCTCCAAGAGTTCTTTTTGTGTGAAGGGCTTGTGGAGGCATCCGGCAAAGCCGTGTGTGCGGAAATGGGCATCGTCCATATCGCTACGCGCGGTGAGGGCGATGACGGGGATTTCCTTGTCCGTCTGGCGGATGGTTTTCAGCAAGTCGAAACCGTTCATCGCAGGCATTTGGATGTCGGTCAGGAGGAGGTCGAAGTGCGACTCTTGCAGGTGCTTGAACACCTCGTCGGGATGATGGCAACAGGTGACCGACAGGTTCGGGTGCTCCAGCATAGTGGTGGTGAGTTGCAGTTGCAGGCGGTCGTCGTCTATCAAGAGCAGGCGAAGGGGCGATATGCCGGTGGAAGTGTTTTCTTCGGTGGCGGGGATGCTTGAAGTCTTTTCCAACGGCAGGGCGACCTCGAAGCGGCTTCCCTTGCCTGATTCGCTGGTGAGGCGGATTTCGCCTTTCAATAGATGTACGAGCTTCTGTGTGATGGCAAGTCCCAAGCCGAATCCTTCTTCTCCCTGAGCATTCTTCAGACGGGTAAATTCCTGGAAAATCTTCGTCTGTTCTTCGGAAGAGATGCCTCGTCCGGTGTCGCTCACGGCGAACGTCAAGACGTTTTCTCCCCACGAAACGTCCAAGGTGATATGCCCTTCGGGAGTGAACTTCAAGGCGTTCGACAGGAGGTTCTCCGTGATTTGTCGGATGCGGAAAGGGTCGCCTATGAAGGTGGCATCCAATGCCTTGTCGCACTCGAAGTGTAACTTCAGGTGCTTGGTTTCGGCCATCGGGCGGTAGCTGGTGGTTATTTCCTCGAATAGCTGATGAGGGTTGAACGATACCGGATGGATTTCCATCTTGTCGGCATCGAGGCGATGGTAATCCAGGAGCGAATTGACTAACTGCAACAGATGGTTGGCAGAGCTTTGCATATTGTTCAGATAGAAGTGTTGGCGCTCTTCCGTGGTGATGCGCTCCAACAAGTCCGTGTAGCCGAGGATGGAGCCGACGGGGGCCTTGATGTCGTGCGTGATGGTGAGCATCAGTTTCTCGCGTGCCGCAAGGAGGTCTTCGGCGCGTAGCTTGGCTTTCTCCAACTCCCGGCGATAATGGTTGCTGCGGGTGATGTCCCGGCTGATAATCATCCAGAAGACGATGGCAAGCAGGATGGAAGCGATGGCGATGCCTGCCACGATGCGTGTCGAATGTTGGCGGATGTTTTCCCGTTCGGCTTGTTGACGGCGGAGCATTGCTTGGTCTTCGTCCTCGATGGTGGAGAGCAGCTGATGGACTTTGTGGTTCAATTCCAAACTGTTCAAGCGAAGCTCCTGCATCCGGTTGTTGAGTGTCCGCATTTGTTGTTGCTGAGTGTCCGCCACCCGTGTCTGTACGTCTTTCAGAAGCGTGGCAATGGTATCTGCAGGGCTATAACTTTCGGCGATGGAGTCGATGTATTCTTCTTGGATGGTATCGTTCACAAGGGTGGAGTCTTTCTTTGAGGGAGCGAAGACTTCGCCCAGTCGGCGGAAGAAGCTCTTGGGCTTTTGGCGGACGGTGTACGATTGGGTATGTGTCACCACCTTTCGGCGGACGTATGGCAGGTTGAGCAAGGAATCCTGTTCGCTGATGAGTGCCTCGATATGCTGCTGATAGAGGGCGTCCGTGTCGCTTTGGCGGATGGTGACGAGCAGGTTGCGCATATTCTTCTCTTTCTCTATCAGAAGGGATGACACGGAGTCGAGACGTGCCAACTGTATGCTGTCTTTCAGTTGGTTGCGGAGCGAGTCGATGGCTTCCCCGGCTTTCATCATCGCTTCCTTGTAGGCAGTGTATTGGCTTAGTTGACCAATGCTGAGCGACTGGCCGATGATTTCCGCTTGATTCAGTTGATTCGTGATTTCGTTGGTTGTGCGTCGTCGCTGGCTCAATATCGTGTCGGATTCGTCTGCACGGGTCAGTGAGTGCATCTCGGTGTAGATGTAACCGATGGTGGCTATCAGAAGGATGGTCAGGAGTAGATAGCCAAGAGCGATTTTGAGTTGGGTGGAGAAGTGGGGCATAAGGCTTTATGTTTATGTATGACAATCCATACGTCTGATTTGTTTACGGAACCGCCACCAGAACATCAATCCGGCACTCGTCAGTCCGAAGGGGAAGGAGAGCCAGATGCCTGTCAATCCCCCGTCGAGCACGAAGCCGAACAGGTAGCCGGAGGGAAGTGAGATGACGAAATAGGCGATGAAGGCGATGTACATCACGGGCTTCACATCGGCAATGCCGCGCAAGGCGTTCGAATAGTTGCACTGCATCCCGTCGCCGAACTGATAGAGGATGAACGGGAGGATGAGGCTGGCCACCATCAGGGTCACTTCGTGGCTGTCCGTAAACCATCCGCCGATTTCATTCCTCAGCAGGAAGAGCGGGATGCTCACTAATAAAGCCATCAGCAGGATGATGTGGAAACCGGCACTGGCCGAATGGTGTACCGCCTTGGTGTCCTTCTGACCGTGGAAATTGCTGACGCGAACCGCCACGGCAGCTGCCATACCATAATACATCATATAGCCCAACTGACCGATGGTGAGCATCACCTGATGGGCGGCCAGGGCGGTAGCGCCCAGCCATCCTACCATAATGGTCGCTAAGCTGAACGAGGCGGTTTCCATCCCCATCTGCAAGCCTACGGGCCATCCTAACTTGTTCAGTTCCTTGAAGTCCTGGCGGTTCAACCGGCCTTCCAGGAATCCTTCCTTGAACACCCGATAACGCTTGGCCTTCAGGAAGATGCCCACGAATGCCAGCAGCATCAGGATGCGTGAAGCGAGGGTGGCGATACCGGCTCCTGTCAATCCCATTTCGGGGAAGCCGAAGTGTCCGTAAATCAGTATCCAGTTGCCGATGATGTTCAGGACGTTGCCTCCTATCAGGAGCCACATAGGTGTCTTCGTGTCGGTAATGCCGTCGGCAAATTGCTTGAAGGCATTGAAGAGCAGCACGAAGATGATGGAGATGAGCAGCACGATGTAATACGGACGCATCAGGGGGAGCAGCTCTTCCGGTTGGCCCAGGCGATGGATGTTCAGGTAAAGGATGCCCATAATGGCGGTCAGCAGGATGCCGATGAGTCCATTCGCCCAGAGGGCATTCTTCAGGGTGCATCCCACGGCTTTCTTCTCGCCCTTGCCGAAGAGGCTTCCCACGATGGGGGTGAGGCCGTATGAGAAACCCGTAGCGAAGATGATGACGAGGTTGAACATATTGTTCACGAAGCTGGCAGCTGCCAAATCTTCGGTGCTGTGATGGCCTATCATCAGCGTGTCGGCAAAGCCGAGGACTATCATACCTAACTGTCCGATGACGATGGGCAGGCCTAACTTGAACAGGGCTTTATAGTGTTGCGGGTTTATCATTGCTTTTCTTTTTTTTTTTTTTAGGCACGGATTACACGGATTTACACGGAATCCGTCCTATGGTTATTATAGCCTTCGGCTGATTGGATGACACGGAAACACGTTGTAATGAATCCGTGAAATCCGTGTAATCCGTGCCTAAAATATCAAGAGGAGAGTTTCTTATAGTACAATACCGAACAATTCTCGCGGACGAAGGTTCGCCGTGCCACTTCCTTGATGCGCTCGGCGGTTACGGCGCGATATTTCTCCACCTCGTGGTTGATGTCCTCTGCACGTCCGATGAGTTCGAAGAAGGCGAGGTTCGTGGCGAGGTTCAAGTAGTTGATGTTGCTGAATATCTGTTCGCTTTCGTAACGGTTCTTTACCTTCTCGAGCTCTTCCTCGGCGATGTCTTCTGTTTTCAAGGCTTCCAGCTCTTGCCATACGGCGGCTTCGGCTTCTTCCAGGGTGATGCCGGGGGCGGTTTTTCCGACGACGTAGAACATCCCGGCATCGATGCTGCCCGAAATGTAGGCATCCACGCTTCCGAATATTTGTTTGTCGATAACCAAATGTTGGATGAGGCGGCTCGAACGTCCGGCGCTCAGCAAGTCGCTCAACATATCGTACACATAGTAGTCGGGGTGAAGCCGGTCGCACTTATGGAAGATGAGGTGCAGGGCATCAACCGGTACGTTGCGCTCTACGGTGAGGCGACGCTCTTCCGTCTGCAGGGGTTCTTTGGGAAGTTGTCGGGGCTTTACATCCCTTCGGGGGATGGGGCCGAACCATTTCCCGGCCAAAGCCACGGTATCCTCGAAAGTGATGTTTCCCGTCACAGCCAAGATGGCATTGTCCGGTGCATAGAAGCGGAAGAAGAAGTCCTTCACTTCGGCTAACGTGGCATTTTCGATGTGGGCGGGTTCCTTGCCGATGGTGGGCCATTGGTAGGGATGTTCCTTATAGACAAGGCTTCTGACCAGATGTCCTACATCGCCGTAGGGTTGGTTGAGGTTGCGCTGCTTGAATTCCTCCACCACAACGTGACGTTGCACTTCCAGACTCTTTTCATTGAAGTCGAGGGAGAGCATCCGGTCGCTTTCCAACCAGAATCCCGTCTCCACGTTCTGTCGCGGCAGGGTGATGTAATAGTTGGTGATGTCGTTGTTCGTCCAGGCATTGTTCTCGCCTCCGGCGTTCTGCACGTGAGTGTCGTAGTCGGGAATGTGGATGGAACCGCCGAACATCAGGTGCTCGAAGAGGTGGGCAAAGCCTGTGTGCTCGGGGTGCTCGTCCCGTGCCCCTACATTGTAGAGTACATTCAGCGCCACCATTTGCGTGTCCTTGTCCTCGTGGTGGACGATGCGGAGACCGTTCGGCAGGGTGTGTCGGTTTACTGTAATCATAGTTCTTTTTTGCATTGTCATTCAGAGGAGCTTTGGCGACGAAGAATCTCGGAAGCATAAAGGTGGATGTTACCGAGATCCTTCGCTTCGCTCTGGATGACAAAATGACTGAGTATTTATTCTACAACACTCATTTTCAGGATGCGTACGTTTTCCACCGGTCGGTCGGCCTTGCCGGTCTTGGTACCTTCAATCTTTTCCACGGTTTCGATGCCCGATACCACTTGTCCGAACACGGTGTAGGCTCCGTCCAGGTGAGGTGCACCGCCGATGGTGGTGTATGCGGCAATCTGTTCGGGCGAGAACATAAACGGGCCTTCTTCCTGATAAAGAGCCTGTGCTTGGGCTTCGAGGCTGTCCTGAAGTTCCAGCAATGCATCTTCGTTACCGGCCTTGCGCAGCTTGTAGATTTCCTTCATATGCTTGCGTGCCAATTGGTCGAACAGCTCATCAATGCGGTTGTTGTTTTTCTGTCCGGCCATATCCAACAATTGTGCTTCGCGGAACTTCCGTCCGGTCACGATGTAGAATTGGCATCCCGACGAGGCGCGTTCGGGGTTCACGTCGTCGCCCATACGGGCAGCGGCCAAGGCACCCTTCTTGTGGTAGAACTTCGGCACGAACTCGGCAGGCACGGTGTAACCCACATCGCCGCTTCCCAGCATTGCCGTGTCGGCAGCTGTCTTGCTGTCCGGGTCGCCTGCCTGAACCATAAACTGGCGGATGACGCGGTGGAAGAGGGTAGAGTCATACACGCCTTCCTTGGCGAGCTTGATGAAGTTGTCGCGGTGCTTCGGGGTTTCGTTATACAGTTCCACCACGATGTCTCCTAAAGTGGTCTCGATTTTCACTTGTGTACGTTTTTCCATATCAGTCGATTTTTGGGAGCCGGCTCCGCAGGCGGCAAGCACTACGAGGCAAACGGCCAGGATGAATAATTGTTTTGTTTTCATTTTTTGGGAAGCATTGGTTTTGTTATTACTGTTGCAAAGATACGGAATCTGTATAGCACTTGTCAAGTATTTGCGGACTTTTTTTCGTAGGCGAAGGCAAAAAAGACGCAGTGTCCCATTTCAATTTCAATTTCAGTTTGAAATTCACCGCTCATCACCCTGATGGAAATTGTAAAAATTATTTTTATATTATTATATATTAATATATAATAATATAAGATTTTTTATTACATTTTTACTTCCCCTGCATAAGCGGTGAAAACAAAACTGAAATTGAAATTGAAATGGCGGGTGCAGTGTTTCCGCCGAATTGCGAAGGCGATTTTTTAAATCGTGAAGGGGATTTTTAAAATCGTGAAGGCGATTGAAAAAAGGTGTCCGGACTCTTGTTGACTTTTTGACGGTGAGTGCGTTAAACAACCCAAAAAAGAACCATTTTCTCGATAATTTTGTTTATGTTTGCAGAAACGTAAAAAGAAATGAACTTACAAGAAGAAAACATCATAGCTGAAAAGCCCCGGAAACGACGTTGGTGGATGTGGCTGATAGCTTCGCCTTTCATCCTCTTTACGGTGCTTTGCGTGTTGCTTTATCTGCCTCCTGTCCAACGGTTTGCAGTGGATAAGGCTTCTGCCATAGCTTCCGAATCCACGGGGCTGGACATCCGTGTGGGACGCCTCGACCTTCGCTTCCCGATGGACTTGCTGGTGCGCGATGTCTCGGCCGTCGAACCCGAGACGAACGATACCTTGCTGTCCGTCGAACGCTTGAAAGTGGAGCTGCGCCTGTGGAAGCTGCTGAAGAAAGAAATCGAGGTTGAAGAAATATCCGTACAGAACGCTGTGGTCGATTCGCGCGATTTTATCGATGGAATCGAGGTAAATGGACGTTTGGGCGAGCTTTTCTTGGAGAGCCACGGAGTAATTTTTTCACCCGAAACGGCGCGCATAAACGAATTTTATGTAAAGAATACCGACTTGTCGCTCACGTTAGGCGAGCTGGCTCCGAGCGATACAACCGCCTCTGATACCCTCTATTGGAAGATTATTCTCGATAAAATGGACCTTGAAAACGTGGCTTTTGCCCTGCGGATGCCTCAGGATAGCCTCTTTGTGCGCACCCGTTTGCCGAAAGTTGCCCTTCGTGACGGCTTGGTGAACCTCTATGAGTCCTCTTATTTTGTCGAAGATTTCACCGTCGAGGAAGCTGCCGTGGCCTACGATATGGGGCTTGAAGCCCATCGTCTGCCTGCCGACAGCTTGTCGAAAGGTCTTCATCCGCAGCACTTGTCGTTCGAGAGCATCGACCTGCAGGTGGATTCCGCCTATTATTGCGGTCGCGACATCCGTGCCCTCGTCTCCCGTTTCGACTGGAAGGAGCGTTCGGGCATCGAGTTGCTGGCCACCGAAGGCCGTATCGTGGCCGACAGTGCGGCTATCCGCATTCCTCGGCTGGCTATGAAGACCGCTGCCTCGTCGGTCGATTTGCAAGCCGAGATGGATTGGGACGTGCTCGAGATGAAACGTTCGGGCTTGCTTTCCACCCGTCTGCTGGCCGAATTTGGCAAGGAGGATGTGGTGAAGGCCGTGGGCACGATGGATCCCGAGTTTGTCAAAAGCTATCCTTCGCAGCCCCTCCGTGTGGTGGTGGGTGCCGACGGCGACCTTGACCGTCTGCGTCTGATGACCCTTATGGCAGAGCTTCCCGGTGCTTTCCAGCTGAAGGCCGACGGTGAACTGCTTCACCTGACCGACACCGCCCGTCGCGGTGGCGAATTCAACCTCCGTGCCGAGGCGCACAATATGCGTTTCCTCCGTCCGATGACCGACGGCACCCTGCGCATTCCCCGGGGAACGACGTTGGAAGGCATCTTCACGATGGCAGGCCATCGGATGGGAACCGACCTGCTGTTGAGGCAACCGGAGGCAAGAGCTGTCACCCTGGTGGACAGTGTCCGTCTGACCGTGCATAACGACGATAGCCTCTCGCTGGCCGAGGACTTCCAAATGCGCCGTGCCGCCCGTGTGTATGCGCAATACGACCTTTCGAAGGACGCATACTTGGCCGACCTCGTGGTGAACGACCTTGATATGCACCGCTTCCTGCCCAAGGATTCATTGTTCGGCGTGTCGATGAACCTGCACGCCGATGGAGAAGGCCTCGATGTCTTTGCTCCCGAGACTCATTTCAACATCCGGGGTGCGGTGGACAAGCTGCATTATACCACCTATCGCCTTGCAGGTTACGACCTTTCCGCCACCTTGGCCGAACATCAGCTGGATGCCTCGCTGAAGGCCAGGAACTCGGCGATGGAAGCCTATGCCCGTCTCGACGCCAAGCTCAAGCCCAACGACGTGGCGGCACACCTCACTCTACAGGTTCCCAAGCTCGACTGGCACACGATGAGGCTGATGGAAGTGCCTTTCACGACTTCGCATCATCTTGATGTGACCTTCGTGAGCGACCTCCTGCAAAAATACGAGGTGAATGCCTCGCTGACGGACACAAACGTCAAGGCTCCCAAGAAAACGTTCAAGACCAAAGACCTGTATGCGGGCTTTGCCACTTCTGCCGACTCCACCCGTGCCTATATGCGTGCCGGTGACTTGGACGTGGACTTCGAAGGACGTGGCTATGTGGAAACCTTGATGGCGCAACTCGATGCCTTCGCCACCCGTGCCGATGAGCAATGGACCACACGCACCGTGGTTCAGGAAGAACTGAAAACCCTCCTTCCAGGCATCTGCCTGAAAGCCAAGGCCGGCAACGATAACCCGATTGCCAACTACCTCGGTGCAATGCAGGGAATCTCGCTCGACCGTCTTTATATGGACCTTGATACTTCTCCCGAAGAGGGCATCAACGGCGAGGCATATATTTATGGTATGCGTACCGACAGCCTCTCGCTCGACTCTATCCGCCTGGATTTGAAACATAGCGATGATGGCTTGGGCTTCCTGACCGAGGTCATCAGCAACGCCAAAAAGAACCAGGAAGCCTTCGAGATAAACCTGGATGGAAACATCGGCAATGGCAAGGCGCAACTCCTGTTGCAATACCTCAACGCACGCAAGGAAAAGGGGGTTTATTTGGGAGTGAATGCTGCCCTCGGACGTCGGGGTATCCGTATGAAGCTCTTCCCCGAGAACCCCACGTTGGTCTATCGGCCCTTCAAGCTGAACGAACGCAACTACATTTACCTGGCCGACCGCGGGCGCATCTACGGCGATGTCCGCTTGTATGACGACCAGGGCACCGGCATCCACTTCTATACCAACCGTGAGGACACCATAGCAGACCAGGAAATGACCGTCGAACTCTCGCGCATCGGGCTCAAACAGTTCCGTCGTGTCATCCCCTATATGCCCGAGATGGAAGGCTGGTTAGGCGGTTCTGTCCACTATGTCGATTCCGAAGGACAGATGATGGTCAGTGCCGATATGACGCTGGACGATTTCGAGTATGAGAAGAACCCGATGGGCAACTGGACGATGAGCGGTGCCTATCTGCCGGGTGAAGACAATTCGCATTATGTGGATGGATTCGTGACCTTGAACGGAAAGGAAATCACCTATCTCAATGGAATCTATCAATCTGACGGACAAGGGGATGAGAACATCACCGGTGAGCTGGAACTGCGCCACTTCCCGCTCAATGTCATCAACCCTTTCATACCTGACGGAGTCGTGCGCTTCAGGGGCGACCTGGACGGAACCCTCTCAATGGAGGGCAACCCGATGAAGCCCCAACTGAACGGTGTCCTTAAGCTTGACTCCGTGCTTATGCTGATGCCTGAAATGTCCGTCGGATTCCGTTTCGACGACAAGCAGGTAAGGATAGCCGACAGTCGGATGGTGTTCGACAAATTCAATATCTACACCCGTGGTGACACACCTTTTGTCGTCAACGGCTCGGTCGATTTCTCGGATATGGAGAATATGTTGGTTGACCTGCGTATGAAAGCCGATGACTATGAGCTGATGAACGCCCCGAAGCGCCGCAATGCCACTACTTTCGGAAAGATATATGTGGATGTGGATGCCAATCTGACGGGACCTGTCAGCGAACTGAAGATGCGGGGCAATATGAACGTGTTGGGCAAGACCGACTTCACTTACGTGCTGAAGGATTCGCCCTTGATGGTGACCGACCGCTTGGGCGATATGGTGGAATTTGTAAATTTCAACGACACTGTCACCGTCGAGGTGGATGACAGGCCTGCCGTGCCTCTGACCGGTATGGACATCGCTATGACCGTCCACATCGACGAAGCTGTGCAGGCGCACGTTGACCTTACCCCCGACGGCTCCAACTATATGGAGGTGGAAGGTGGAGGCGACCTGGCCTTCCAGTACACTCCGCAAGGGGAGATGCGCCTCAACGGACGCTACTCGCTCATCAGCGGAGAACTGAAATACGAAATCCCCATCATCCCGCTCAAGACCTTCAATATACAGAATGGAAGCTACCTCAACTGGACGGGCAATATGATGAACCCTGAAATGAACATCAAGGCCACCGAACGCATCCGTGCCAATGTGGGTAGCGAGGGCGAGGCCTCACGGATGGTAAGCTTCGACGTGGGCATTGCCCTGACCGAACGTCTCGAGAACTTGGGCTTGGCCTTCACCCTCGAAGCGCCCGAAGATGCTTCCGTGCAGGAACAGCTCAATGCAATGAGTGTGGAGGAACGGGGCAAATTAGCTGTGACGATGCTTGTGACCGGTATGTATATGGCCGATGGAAACGCTACCGGCGGATTCAACGTGAACAATGCCTTGAACTCGTTCCTGCAAAACCAGATTTCGAACGTCGTGGGTCAGTCGATGGACATCAGTCTCGGTATGGAATCGACGGACGATGCAGACGGAGGACGGGGTACGGATTACAATTTCCAGTTTGCCAAGCGCTTTTGGAACAACCGCTTCCGCATCGTGATTGGCGGAACGGTATCTACCGGCAACAATGCCCAGAAGGATGAGACCTTTATCGACAATGTGGCTATCGAATACCGCTTGGACGATAGCGGTACGCGCTATGTCAAGGTTTTCCACGAGAAGAACTACGAAAGCGTCCTCGAAGGTGAAGTCATTGAAACGGGTGTCGGTGTGGTGCTTCGCAAGAAGGTGTCCAAATTGGGCGAATTGTTTATATTTAAGAAAAAGAAGAACGATGAAGATGAAAGATAAGAATATATATAGTGTCATTCAGAGGAGTGTAGCGACGAAGAATCCCGGAAACATAAAGCGGATGTTGCCGAGATCCTTCGCTTCGCTCTGGATGACATTGTTGTGCTATATATTGGCAAGTTGCTCCACCACCAAGAATCTTCCCGAAGGCGAAACCCTCTACACGGGAATCGACAAGCTGGAGGTGGTGAATGAGGACGAGACACCGGCAGGCGTAACGGCCTTGACCGAAGTGGAGGCAGCTTTGGCATATGCACCGAACAATGCCATCTTCGGCAGCAGTTCGATGCGTTGGCCTTTGCCGGTAGGGTTGTGGGTGTACAATGGTTTTGTAAAATACCAGGACAAGAAAGGCGTAGGCCGATGGATATTCGATCACTTGGGCACACAGCCCGTGCTGATGTCCTCCGTCAACGGGGAGACGCGTGCCAAGGTGGCTACCAACCTCTTGCGTGATTATGGCTACTTTAACGGAACAGTGTCCTACGAAGAAGTGCCGCAGAAAGACCCCAAGAAAGCGAAAGTGAGTTACGTCATTGATATGGCACAGCCTTATTTCCTCGACTCCATCGCCTATCTGCGCTATCCGTCCGTGGCGGATAGTCTCATCCAAGCTACCTGTGGACAAAGCGTGTTGAAAAGTGGAGAGAATTTCAGCGTCATCAAACTGGAAGAAGAGCGCCAGCGTTTGAGTACCCTCTTCCGTAACCGTGGCTACTATTATTTCCGTCCCGAGTTCACTGCCTATCGGGCCGATACGTTGCAGAAACCCGGATATGTCAGTCTTCAGGCTGTGCTGCAGAAGGGCATTCCTGCCGAAGCGACCAAACAATATTATATAGGTAATACGTCGGTTTATCTCACGGGATATAACGACGAGCCGCCTACTGACACGGTACGCCTTGGCGCAATGACCATTCATTACAGTGGAAGACGGCCGGGTATCCGTTCGAGTGCCCTTCGGCGGAGTTTGTTCTTTCAGAAAGGACAGCTTTTCTCGCAGGACCGTCAGTCGTTCAGTCAGGAAGCCATTGCCCGGCTGGGAGTCTTCAAGTTTGCCGAATTCCGTTATGCCTTGCAGGACACCACGGCTGCGTGCGATACATTGGACGTCAACATCTATGCAACTTTCGACAAACCCTACAATGCTGAGCTGGAACTGAACGTGACCAACAAGAGTACCGACCAGACAGGCCCCGGTGCCATCTTCAAGATTACCCGTAACAACTTCCAACGGATGGGAGCCGACTTGTCGTTCGAGGTACGAGGTTCCTACGAGTGGCAGACAGGGAAGACGGTGGAAGGCAATAGCTCCAAACTCAATTCGTATGAAATAGGAACATCGCTTTCGCTGGATTTCCCGAGGCTCATCTTGCCTTGGAAGGACGGTAGCGTGAGCCGTTCACGTTTCCGTCAGAAGACTTCTTTCAAGATTTATGGCAACCTGCTGAATCGTGCCCGGTTCTTTAATATGCTTTCTTTCGGGGGCAATGTGACATATGAGTTCCGACGCTCGCGCTTGTGGAAGCATACGGTCACGCCTTTCCAACTGACTTTCAATACGTTGATGAGTACCACCGAAAGGTTCGACTCCATTTCGTCCACCAATCCGTCGTTGGCTTTGAGCTTGGGCGACCAGTTCATCCCTTCGATGAATTATACCTTTACGTACGATAATGCCTCGATGCGTCGTCGTCATCAACTGTGGTGGGAAACGTCCGTTACTTCGGCAGGCAACGTCACCTCAGTGGGATATGCCTTGTTCGGCAAGAAATTTGATGAGAAGAACAAGGAATTGCTGAACACGCCTTTTGCCCAGTTCCTGAAAGTGACGTCTGAGGTGCGTACACTTTGGAAAGTGGGAGACAGGCAGCACGTTGCTGCCCGGTTGATGGGAGGCATACTGTGGTCGTATGGCAATCAGACGATTGCTCCGTATAGCGAGCAGTTCTACATTGGTGGCGCCAACAGCTTGCGTGCTTTCACGGTGCGTTCGTTGGGCCCCGGTACGTATAACCCCGGCAAGGATGCCAAGTATGGCTATCTTGACCAGACGGGCGACATCAAACTGGAAGCTAATGTGGAGTATCGTTTCCCGATTTTCGACGACCTGTATGGTGCCACTTTCCTCGATGCCGGCAATGTGTGGCTGATGCGGAAGGACGGAAGTCGTCCGGGTGGACAGCTCAAGTTGAAGGACTTTGCCAAGAGCATAGCTTTGAATACCGGTTTGGGGATACGGTACGATTTGGACTTTCTGGTTGTCCGTCTCGATTTGGGGATAGCTTTGCACGTCCCTTACGACACGGGCAAGAGCGGATATTACAATATCCCGAAGTTTAAGGACGGTTTAGGGCTTCATTTTGCCATAGGTTATCCTTTTTAATTAAAAAAACTGCTTTAAGCTTCTTTTATTCAACAATTTTGTGTAAGTTTGCAGTAATGTATTTAATCTTAAACAATTTAATCTAATTATGAAACCTACATTATTCTTGTTGGCTGCCGGTATGGGTAGCCGTTATGGTGGCTTGAAGCAGTTGGACGGTCTGGGTCCTAATGGTGAAACAATTATGGACTATTCCATCTACGATGCAATTAAGGCCGGCTTCGGTAAATTGGTGTTCGTTATCCGTAAGGACTTTGAACAGGAATTCAAGGAAAAGATTATTTCTAAATATGAAGGCCATATTCCTTGCGAATTGGTTTTCCAGGCATTGGATGCACTGCCTGAAGGTTTCACTTGTCCTGCCGACCGTACTAAGCCTTGGGGTACCAATCACGCCGTGATGATGGGTGCTGACGTTATCAAGGAACCGTTTGCTGTAATCAACTGTGATGACTTCTATGGCAGCGATTCTTATCAGGTAATGGGCAAGTTCTTGTCCGAACTCCCCGAAGGTGCCAAGAATACTTACGCAATGGTAGGATTCCGCGTGGGCAATACATTGAGCGAAAGCGGTACTGTTTCTCGTGGTCTCTGTACAGCCAATGACCAGAACCAGCTGACTTCAGTGGTAGAACGCACCAAGATTCAGCGTATGGATGGTGAAGTGAAGTATCTGGATGAAAACGAAGAATGGGTAGCTACTCCTGAAACCACTCCGGCAAGTATGAACTTCTGGGGCTTCACTCCCGATTACTTCGCATATAGCCAGGAATTCTTCAAGAGCTTCTTGAGCGACCCGAAGAATATGGAAAACCTGAAGAGCGAATTCTTCATTCCTTTGATGGTGGACAAGCTCATCAACGACGGTACTGCTACCGTAGAAATCCTCGATACTACCAGCAAGTGGTTCGGTGTAACTTATCCGGAAGACCGTCAGGGTGTGGTTGACAAAATCAAGGCATTGGTGGATGCCGGTGAATATCCTGAAAAGTTGTTCGAATAATTAAATGGAAAAGGGGCTTTTGAGAGCCCCTTTTTCTACATCTGTGCTTTATATTCGCTGGGCGACATACCCGTATGTTGCTTGAAGTACTTGCCAAAGAACGAAGGATTCGGGAAGTTCATATAGTAGGCCACTTCCTGAATGGACATAACCGAATACTTCAACAGTGTCTTGGCTTCCAATATCACATATTCGTCTATCCATTGTCCCGCTGTCTTTCCGCTCACTTTCTTGATGACGGTGGAGAAGTGTTTCGGGCTTAGGAATAGTTGTTCGGCATAGAAATCCACCCGTCGCTCCTTGCGGTGGTGTTCGCTCACCAGACGGATAAATTCCTTGAACAATATCTCTTCGCGTTTCAACGGCTTGGCAGCTTCGGCCTGCAGCTCGGGACGGTGGCGATAGAGGATGGAGCCTAACTTGTAAAGATAGGCGGCCAGCAAGCGTTTGGTAATGTCGATGCGGAAATAGTCGTCGCTGTCCACCGTTTTTTGGATAGCCATAAAGTAAGTTTTCAGTTCCGTCATTTCCTCGTCAGTCAGATGAAATACCGGATGTTCCTTCTGCGAGGCGAAGAAGGGCATAAAGCTGTTGAGGCTGATGTACATTTCTTTCAGGAAGTGCGATGACACCATCATAATTTGTGACAGGTGTACACCGTCTTCGGAATGGCCTTGCATCAAATCTCCCGGCGAACAGATGACCAAGTCATTGGGACCGACATTGAATTCTTTCAAGTTGATATTGAAACGTGCGTATCCCTTTTCTCGAAGGCCGATGAACAAACCGTCCAACCGGATGGGAAATTTATGGATGGGATGTCTCGATTCGGGCACCATAAATTCATTATAGTCGATAATCAGGTCGTTCTCGATGCCTTTTACGTTGGGCATCACTTCCTGGATGCGTTTGATTGATACATCTTGTATTTCTTGTTCCATAGTTCTTAGTTTTTTGCAAATATAGATAGAAATTCTAAAACTTCTGTTCTGTTTTTCTTCTTTTAATGGGAGATATGACATTTTTAACATTTAGAGCGGAAGAAATGGCATTCTTTCTTAATTCTTGCTAAAAGAATGGCTTTGGCATAGCTTTTGTAGGATATAACTCGTATCTTTAACCAAAAATTGAAAAGAAACTATGTATTGGATATTATTTATCGGTATTGCCGTCATCAGTTATCTGGTGCAAGCCAATTTGAACAGGAAGTTCGAGAAGTATTCCAAAATGCCGTTGATGAACGGTATGACAGGTCGTGACGTAGCCATCAAGATGCTTCACGACAATGGTATTTATGACGTGAAGGTGACAAGTACACCGGGTATGCTCACCGACCACTACAATCCGGCGAACAAGACGGTGAACCTCAGCGAAGGGGTTTATGGGAGCAATAGTGTGGCAGCTGCTGCCGTTGCTGCTCACGAATGCGGTCACGCTGTTCAGCACGCCCGTGCATACGCTCCGCTCAAGATGCGTTCGGCTTTGGTGCCGGTGGTGCAGTTCTCGTCCAGCATCGTAAGTTGGGTATTGCTGGCAGGTATTTTGATGGTGCAGTCAATGCCTCAGATTCTCTTGGCAGGCATTGTGCTCTTTGCTGCATCCACCTTGTTCAGTTTCATCACCCTTCCGGTGGAAATCAATGCCAGTCAGCGTGCCTTGGCGTGGATGAGTCGTGCGGGCATCACCAATGCCTTTAACCATAAGGCTGCCGAAGACGCCTTGAAGTCGGCCGCATACACTTATGTGGTGGCTGCCCTCAGCTCGTTGGCTACCTTGGTTTATTATGTTTCGATTTATATGGGACGCCGCGATTAAAATGTGAAGGCATTTAAGATAAAAGGTGAAGACGTTTTAAAATAATGTCTTCACCTTTTTATTTATTCCTCTGTTTTTTGTATTTTTGCGGCTCAATAAATAAATGTAAAAGATTATGGCTCAGAAACCAAGTATTCCAAAGGGAACACGCGACTTTTCGCCCGTAGAAATGGCGAAGCGTAACTATATATTCAATACCATCCGCGAGGTATTCCACCTCTTCGGCTATCAGCAGATTGAAACTCCATCGATGGAAAACCTTTCGACTTTGATGGGTAAGTATGGCGACGAAGGCGACAAGCTTTTGTTCAAGATTCAGAACTCAGGCGATTACTTCTCGGGCTTGACCGATGAAGAACTCTTGAGCCGAAATGCGGCCAAACTCGCCAGCAAGTTCTGCGAAAAAGGTTTGCGTTACGACTTGACCGTGCCGTTTGCCCGCTACGTGGTGATGCATCGCGATGAAATCTCGTTTCCCTTCAAGCGTTATCAAATCCAGCCGGTGTGGCGTGCCGACCGTCCTCAGAAGGGCCGCTATCGTGAATTCTATCAGTGCGATGCCGACGTGGTAGGCAGCAACTCGCTCCTCAACGAAGTGGAACTCGTGCAGATGATTGACCGGGTATATGGCAAGTTCGGCATCCGTGTGTCTATCAAAATCAATAACCGTAAGATTCTGACCGGTATTGCCGAAATCATTGGCGAAGCCGACAAGATTGTAGATATCACCGTAGCCATCGACAAGCTCGACAAGATTGGCCTCGACAATGTGAATGCGGAACTCGCATCGAAAGGTATTCCGCAAGAAGCCATCGAAAAGCTTCAACCGATCATTATGTTGAGCGGAAGCAACGAAGAAAAGCTTGAAACCTTGAAGACTGTCCTTGCCGCCAGCGAAACCGGTTTAAAGGGTGTGGAAGAAAGTGAATTCATCCTCAAGACCGTTGCTTCTCTCGGCGTGAAGAGCGAAGTGGAACTCGACTTGACTTTGGCTCGTGGCTTGAACTATTATACCGGTGCCATCTTCGAAGTGAAGGCACTCGATGTCCAGATTGGTAGCATCAGTGGTGGCGGACGTTATGACAACTTGACAGGTGTATTCGGAATGAGCGGTATGAGCGGTGTCGGAATTTCGTTCGGTGCCGACCGTATCTATGACGTGCTCAACCAACTTGACCTCTATCCGAAGGAAGCCGTCAATGCTACCCAACTTTTGTTCGTGAACTTCGGCGAAAAGGAAGCGGCATATTGCTTGCCGGTATTGTCGGCAGCTCGTGATGCGGGCATCCGTGCCGAAATCTATCCGGACAGCGCCAAGATGAAGAAGCAGATGAGCTATGCCAACGACAAGAACATCCCGTTCGTGGCTATCGTAGGCGAAAACGAAATGAACGAAGGCAAGCTTACCTTGAAGAATATGACTACCGGCGAACAATCATTGGTTACTCCTGAAGAATTGTTGGCTGCTATCCAAGCCTGACAGAGAGTTTGAACGAATTTTCCCTTCAGCCTTCAGACTTGCTGGCTGATAATGAGTTACGCTGAAGGCAGAACCATATCTGCCTTCAGCGTTTCTTTTTGGTCTTGTAAGCGTCTCCACGATTCTATATTGTCGATTATTTCCGTTTCTTCTACCTTTGCTTCTCTTAATTTAAACAGATAAATATGATAGAAGCAGACATTCGTTTTCAGCAGACTTGGGAGCAATATGCAGAAGAACTTAAAA
>JAFQBF010000050.1 GCA_017416735.1 Bacteroidaceae bacterium
GAGATTTCAGCGAACAAGCGGCTGTTGTTACGGCAGTCATGACCGATACATACAGAAATCTGTTCCAAATCTGCGAAATTCTTGTTCAAGTAGTTGGAAAGACCTTGAGTAGCAGCACCTACTGTATAGATGTTCATACGGTTGCTACCAACGCCCATAATACCGCGGAGACCGCCTGTACCGAATTCCAAATCCTTATAGAAACATTCGATAAGATCAGTCTTATCTTCATTTTCCAACATGCGCTTTACTTCAGCCTGAGTTTCTGCATCGTATGCAGGAGTGAGCCACTTATTGGCCTTCTCAGTCACCAATTTAATCAATTCTTCGTTTTCCATGATTCTTAAAATTTAAATGTTAAACCAATAATATGCAAAAATAATGGATTAACTTCATAATTCCTATTTTTAGGAGATAAAAAAGAGAGGTGCGTTAAAAAAAATGTCATCCTGAGCTTTGCAAAGGATGACATTTGATTATTCTTAATAAACTTTATAACGGTCACCTGTAGCCTTTACTATTTCTTCCAGGAATTCCTTCGGATAGCCCGGACGAACTACCGGTGCATTGTGACTATGTTCGTACTTCGGACGTACCAAAGAGCCATCTTCGTTGGTCTTCTTTACCACACCGTCATTATACTTCACGATGAGGTATTCACCCAACTTCTTCCATGCATCCACTGCACACTGGGCGGTCATTTCGGTATAGTTGGTCAAGAATTCCTTCGCCTTGGCCGGGTCCTTTTCATACATGGCAATGGCAGCGCTTTCGATACCCGGCTGAGCAGCGGCGTATGTATCTTCCAACTTGTTCTGAACGACACGCATATCGTCAATCATCAAACTGTAACGAGGACGAATCATATCGGCTACCCAGTTGTAAATCCAGAAAGCAGAGTCCCATGAGAAGGTTACGCAATCGGCAATCTTACCCGAATAGCATACCGGCTGACGGGTAGTACAGCAATATACCGGAGTGAACGCCATCATATTGGCATCGTCTGTACCGAACCAAAGCACACCACCTACGGCATTCGGCAAGTCGGCACGCATCTGAGCTACAAACGTGAAAGCCGATTGTTGGGTAGAAATCGGACGTTCGTTGAAATACTTCTGACCATCGACTTCGAATGTCAACGGAGAAAGGCGATACGGCATCTTGAATGCTGTTGCACCCGGGTCGTTGGTAATATCGAGCGGTGTGCCTTCGTAATGATCGCGCATTGCCTTCTGGATATCGCGTACGGATACCTTGTTGGTCGGTTTGGCATAAAGAGGCATCGGTTCCTTGCTCTTTCCTTCGATGTACGGCAAGTACTTTTCGCCCATACCTTCGCAGAACATATTGTAAAAACTCCAAACGCGGGATTCACAAGCGCGCAAGCCACCGAAGTCAATCGGACAATAAGCATTGGCAAAACTGAAATCCTTGTTCAAACCATCGAAGTAACCCTTTTCACGGGCAAATGAAATCACGTCCGGAGAATAGATGCAGTTTTCCTTGTCGTCCAACGGGAATTGATGGATGCGTGACTGGTTGGCATGGGCAGCAATGCAATCGTCCGGAATGCGTACGGCTACCCAAACGGCACCTTTCACACCTTCCCCCTTACCAATCATTTCAAGAATCCATGCTTCGTTCGGGTCGGCAATGGAGAAAGATTCACCGCTACTATAATAACCATATTCCTTTACCAAGTCGGTCATTACCTTGATGGCTTCCTTAGCCGTGCGTGAACGCTGAAGAGCTACGTAAATCAAGCTACCATAGTCCATGATGCCCTTGGAGTCGTGCAATTCATGACGACCACCAAATGTGGTTTCACCAATTGTTACCTGAAATTCATTCATATTACCAATCACATTGTAAGTTTCAGGAGCTTCCTTGATTTCGCCGAGGAATTTACCTGAATCCCATTCGTAGATTTTACGCATGGCGTCCTTGGCATGCTTTGCTGCCGGAAAGTGATACAACTCGCCGAACATACCGTATGAGTCGGCCGAATAAGACACGATGACAGAGCCGTCTTTCGACGCTCCCTTGCCCACGATGAAGTTGGTACATGCCAAGCTTTGTGCGATGCCGGCTACCAACAGGGCTGCTACTAACAAAATTCTGTTTTTCATTTGATATAGTAATTAAAATTTAAATTCTTCCCTGGCTACATTTCCACAATAATCGGTAATGACCACCTCCATGCGATGAGGTACTCCCTTCTTCATCCTTCCGGGATGAACATGGCTCAGCCTTGCATTCTTTGAGCTGAACTTGAAAAGGGCAAACTGACCGTCGATATATACCTTATATTCCTTGATACCCGTTTCAGCATCGCGTATCTTGAACTGGATGTTACCCGTCTTCCATTGCGGTTTGTTGAGAGGTACGATTCTTGGTGCAACGGTATCGATTGCCACCGAGTAAGTGCCCAACTCACGGATGTTGGCATGCATAAAGCCTTCTTCAAAATAACCGCCTGCCGAAGCCTTCCTACCCTTGTGCTTGCGCACCACATAATACTTCGACATATCGGTCACGGGATAATTACGGACTCCAATCACCAAGGGACATCCGGCATGAAGAGGTACGGGACGGTCGTGCAACTGATAATCGAACGAAATATCCAGCGAATCGGCAATCACCTTGCAATTCAAATCGACATCGTCGTACAACATTCCTTTCAGGATGACCAACTCCATACCCGGTTGCTGAATCACATTTCCTTGATTCCATTTCAAGTAATGATTTCCTCTTTGCAACGGCTCGATAGCTTGTTCCTTTCCATGCACGGTAAAACGATACGTACGTCGGTTTCCATACAAATCTTCCAACACATAACGGAAAACGTAAGGACGTTCTTCATTAATCGTCACCACGCCTCCATCCTCATCGGCTTGAAGCATCCGCCAAGTATTGCCGGGCAATATCCAGGAACGCATGAACCAACTGCTACGGGTGGCATATTCCTCATAATCCGTCCAAGCGTTAATCATACGGTTTTCATCGGGCAAGAAACCATCCACCGTACTTCGGAAGACCTCCACCGAATCCACATACAGGGTTACGGAACGAACCCCGTAACTGTTCGATGTACCGTCCATATAATCGTATGCCTTGATGCCTGCCGCTATCTTTCCCCATGCCTCGATGGGTGTACCGGGGGCGTTCAATGGCACAATCTTCTTTTGTGACGAACCCGCCACCACTCCCTTTCCGGCTTGTGGATAGAGTATGACGTGTGTAGCCCGTGGGGCGGTAGTATCCTTTATCCGGTCGGTATAGAACTGCAGGGGATCAATGTATTCGCCCGTGTCGGTCCTGCGGATTTCCATGTGAAGATGCGGACCGAAAGAATATCCTTCATTCCCCGCCAAGGCAAAGACTTCGCCCTGCTTCAAGGGAAATTGTTCAGGACCGAATTTCAAATCGACGGCAAACGTCTCGTTCTCGTATTGACAGGCTTCGACTACCTTCTTCACCTCGGTCATAAACTGATGCAGATGCCCATATACCGATGTCAAACCGTTATCATGTGTGATGTACACCGCCTGTCCATATCCGCCAGGGGTTACCGTTACCCGGCTGATGTATCCGTCGGCAATGCATCGGATGGGCTTTCCCACTACACCTTGCGTCTTGAAATCCACCCCTCCATGGAAATGGTTGGCACGCAACTCTCCGAAGTTCCCGCTCAAAAGCAAGGGAAAATCGAATGGCGAGACAAAAGGATTTCCAGGTGTTTCTTGTGCCGGCAGAGCCAACGGACAACCCACTATCGTGGCCAGCACAAGGCTTCTTATCTTGTTTTTTAAGCTATAAATTCCATTCATAGCACAAACTTACAAAAAAAACTACATATCCTATGCCTTTTATGTTGCGAAACATATATTTTCGCCAAAAAAAATCCTTTCCAAAAGAACCGACTTTTCTGACATTTTGTTACCTTTGAAGTGGTTAAACCCTTAAACTAATACGATTATGATTATCGGAATTCCTAAAGAAATCAAGAACAATGAAAACCGCGTTTCCATGACTCCTGCCGGAGTACGCGAATTGGTTCAAAGAGGTCATACGGTATATGTTCAGCATACCGCAGGTGTCAACAGTGGCTTTGCAGACGAAGACTATGCAAAAGCCGGCGCACAAATTCTTCCTTCCATCGAAGAAGTATATGCCATCGCCGAAATGATTGTCAAGGTAAAGGAACCGATTGCCTGTGAATATCCGTTGGTACGCGAAGGCCAACTGTTGTTCACTTACTTCCACTTTGCCTGTGACCAGGAACTGACCGAAGCCATGATGAAGAGCAAATCCATCTGCTTAGCTTATGAAACGGTAGTTGACCGAAACGGTGCCCTCCCTCTGCTTGTTCCGATGAGTGAAGTGGCAGGTCGTATGGGATGCCAGGAAGGTGCCCGCTTCCTCGAAAAGCCTCAAGGCGGACGAGGCGTGCTATTGGGCGGTGTGCCAGGCGTAAAGCCAGCCAAGGTCTTGGTTTTGGGTGGCGGCATCGTAGGAACCAATGCAGCCCTTATGGCTGCCGGACTTGGAGCAGACGTCACAATTTGCGACATCAGTCTCCCCCGCCTCCGTCACCTCAACGAAGTGATGCCAAAGAACGTAAAAACCTTGTTCTCTTCCACTTACAACATCGAGCAAGAACTCCCGACGACCGACCTCGTCATCGGTGCCGTACTTATCCCGGGTGCCAAGACCCCTCACCTCATCACCAAAGATATGCTGAAGCTGATGCGCAAGGGCAGTGTACTGGTAGATGTTGCCATCGACCAAGGCGGTTGTTTCGAGACATCACATCCTACCACCCATGCCGAGCCGATTTACGAAGTGGACGGCATCGTACACTATTGCGTAGCCAACATTCCGGGTGCCGTACCATGCACCTCTACCCTCGCCCTCACCAACGCCACATTACCATACGCCATCCGTTTGGCCGATATGGGTTGGGAAAAAGCTTGTGAAGCCGACCCGGGCTTGAAGAAAGGTCTCAATATCGTAAACGGAAAGATTGTCTTCCCCGCTGTGGCCGAAGCCTTTGGATGGGAAATGTAGCCACCAACTAAAGTATCATTTGCGCTCGCAAAAAATAAATTCGCCTTCGCATATTTTAATTTTGCGAAGGCGAATTCTTTTTTTATCAATTTCAAAAATCAGAATCTTGCTCCCAAGGTGAACAGCAGCTGATGACGGGAATTGTCCACTTCCGTTTTCGGAAGAGCAATGTCGTCAAAAGCATAGAAATCGGACTTGTACATATCGTACTTGTAAGCCAAGTCCGCATAAATGGTACTGCCGCTGTAACCCAAACCGAAAGTAAATGTATTTCTTGCCTTTACATTATTAAAATCGGTAGTGGTACGATAGGAAGCCAAAGCTGCATAAGCATCGTCGTTGAAGATGGCCGACGTATAGTTGTACCCGGCACGGACACTGAACTGAGGTGCAAAACGGGCTTCCATACCCACACGGAAAGTATGAACACCCCGCAAGAACTCTTCAACACTTGGCTGACCACCCAACTCATAGCCTTCCATATCCAACAACGAAGTTGAACTATAGTCAGCATACTCGTATTCTGCACCAACAGCTACCAAACCTCCTAAAGTAGTACCGGCACTGAGATTGAATTTCCAAGGTGTGTTCATCTTATAATCATAAGTGAGGTAGTTTGCATCCAAATCGTCACTCAACGTCTGGCTATAAGGTGAATCGTAGGCCAAGATGTCCGATGAGAGCGTAGCATTGTAGCTTTCAGTCAACTCATACCACGTTGGGGTATGTACCGCAAGTCCCAAACGGAATGGCGAATCTTCGAACGGACGCGCAATGATACCCAATTTGAAGTCAACACCCGAACCTTCGAGGCGATAGTAATTTTCCAACGTATAACCTCCATTCGCTTCACCGAAATCATCGTTCAAATCTTCGGTATAGGATGAATAACGGCTATAGTTCAAATCATATACTCCCAAAGTGGCACCTATATATATACGGTCCTCGATATTGAAAGACAAATTGAAGTCGTACTGGCTGATACCACCCTTCTCTTCGCTATAGAAATTGTTGCTATATCCGTCCCAACCCCAAAGTTCGGTCGCGCCTTCCGGCCAATCGACCACACCTGTAGTGGCACCCATCACCGAAAGAACCGGATATTGGTTCCAATATTGCTTGTAAGGATTTTGAGCTGCAAGTATATCATCAAAAGAAGAGGCTGAATTCACACCCGCATAATCCAATTCCTGAGCAAGCTGCCAGCTTTGGGACAAGCCATCCAATTGTCCGCCCGCAGATAACAGGCGGTTGAAGTTCTTGCTCTTGTGATAATTGAATCCAAAATTAACGTAACGCAATGAAGTGGTATTTCCAATCTTGTGCGCATAGACAAACCCCAACTGGTCGAGTGAGGCGCGGGTCTTGTCTTCCTTCATCAATGTACCATTGAAACGGCTCTCAGTACCCGTACTGTTCAAGCCAAAAGATATCGAAGCATCATTACGACGGAAGATGCCAATACCGGCCGGATTGGTACCCATCACCGATATGTCACCGCCTAAAGCACTCATCGCACCACCCATACCTACAAATCGGGCGGTTCCATTCAATTCGTTGCCCAACACACGTTCGGCATCATAAGCATTCTGAGCATTTGCAGCCATAGCAAGCGCCAACGTGCAGGCTGCCAACATTCCTTTCTTTATCATAATTTCAGTTTTTGTTTATTCAATAAATTCATTCTACCCGAAACATCAGAAGAAGCATCATCTTCTGCCACCGCCGCTACGGCCGCTTCCTCCACCCGAGGAACGTGAACTGCCACCGCTATACGATGAACGTGAGCTACTGCTGCTTCCACTTGAATAACTGCTTCGTGAAGAAGAGCGGTTGCTATTTGCATTGTACGACGAACGGTTATTCGAATTTCTTGTCGATGAAGATCCGTTGCTGTATGCCCCACGCTGAGAAGCTCCGCTCTTCCGCTGATAAGACGAACCGGAATTATTCACCGTACTGCGAGTACTGCTTTGACGGGTATATGACGAGCTTCTTCCTTCGGTAGGACGAGTGTACACATTATTGGAACGAACACCCGTTGTTTCCTTACCATTAACCGCCTGACCCGAGCGGTTTCTAACTGCAGAACGTTGTGGACGTACCGATGAAGCACTGCCTTCCTTAGCCGTCACTACACGTCCCGAATTACCACGCACCGTTCCATTGTTGCGCACATTATTCTGACGGACACCATTTACATAATTGTCACGACTATTTCTGTTAGACGATGCAGCAACACGTCTGGTGGAGCTTGACGATGTGGTTCCATAACCAGCCCGGTAATTATTGGTATAACGTCCGGCATGGATTCCCGGATTGCGTGCCGAAGAACCATTCCATCCGTGACCTCCTCCCCAGTATCCGCCTACACCTGCCCAACCATAGTGCGGGTAATGATGATGCCCCCAATGCGGATGATGATGGTGATGGTGAGGATACCATCCACCCCAATATCCACCATACCAGAAGCCCGGCGAATACCAGCTACTATAATACCAAGGCGAGCGCCATCCCCAGCCCCAGCTGTAATCAAATCTCCAATCCCACCACAAGCGGTTGCTGTATGTAGGGAAAGCATAGGCATAGAAACCATCGTCAAAGACATTCCACTCCCACGACGGAAGGGTATAAACTACCTCCCAATACAACGGACTACTGACAGGAATGGCATAACGCGGATTACGGAAACGCACAATACGCATGGCATATTCGTAATCGCTTTGAGAACCCTCGAATCCATTTACCCATTCACCTTGTTCGTTATAAGGTTTTTCTTCAATGTAAAGGGTATCATTCTCCATCGTAAAAGTATTGTCACGCGAAGTATAACGACGGTTATATTCATCCACATCGCGCGTATTTCCTTTTACATCCTTTACCACTACGGTTGAACCCGGAGCTGCATACACGGTAGTAGGTGATTTTTCTTTCTCAACCACCACTTTGGCCGGAACACCACTTGTCGCCTTCTTTTCAGTCTTCTTTTTGGGAATGAAATAAAGGTCGTCATTCGCATTCTGTGCCATCAGGAATGAAGGCAAACAGGCCATCATCAGCGAAAACAAAACAATCTTTTTCATACTCATATCCATTCAATTTTATTGCTTATTCTTTTTCTGATACAAAAATAGAAAAGAAAAATGAAGTAAATAGGGGGAAATTCCCTATTCTTTAAGGGGGATTTCCCTATTTCTGATAAAATACGTATCTTTGTACATCCAAAAAACATTCGATAACATGAAATACTTTGAAGTAACATTTACAACAACCCCGTGCAACGAAACGGTAAACGATGTAGTATCTGCATTGTCCGGTGAAATAGGTTTCGAAAGCTTTGTAGAATGGGAAAACGGAGTAAAGGCATACGTCCAGCAAGCTTTGTTCGATGAAGAAGCATTGAAGGAAATGGTTGAATACTTTCCATTGCCCGGGACACAAATAACCTACGAAGTAACAGAAGCCGAAGACAAGGATTGGAACGAAGAATGGGAAAAGAATTTCTTCCAGCCCATCGTCATCGGCGACCGTTGTTGCATCCATAGTACCTTCCACAAAGATACCCCAAAGACTGAATACGAAATCCTTATCAATCCGCAAATGGCATTCGGCACAGGGCATCATGAGACAACCAGTTCCATCATCTGCGAATTGCTGGATGCTGACCTTAAGGACAAATCGGTACTCGATATGGGATGCGGTACTTCCATCTTAGCCATCTTGGCATCGATGCGAGGAGCCAATCCTGTTACCGCCATCGATATAGACGACTGGTGCGTGAACAACTCGCGCGACAACATCGAGCTGAACAATATACATAATATAAAGGTAGAATTGGGAGATGCTACCTTATTGGAAGGACGTGAAGCATTCGACGTGATTATTGCCAACATCAACCGAAACATCCTTTTGGCTGATATGGACAGATATGCCGCATGTATGCACAAAGGTTCAGAATTGTTCATGAGCGGATTTTATGTACAAGACATCCCTGCCATCCGTGAAAAGGCGGAAAGCCTCGGCATGACATTCATCCACCATCGGGAAAAGAACAACTGGGCTGCGGTCAAGTTTGTAATGGGATAATAATCAAGGTATCCTCAAAGCATCCAACTCGCTTTTATCCCCGTTGAAGATATTCAAATCGACTTTCTCGTCAATACCTGGCAGTGTACCCACATCGGTATGCTGCCAGAATTTCCATTCACCCTGATAACGTACCGAGTCCACGTAATAATGGGCAATCCAATAAGGATAAGAATTGAAAACCGAATCGCTCAAGTAACGGGTCTTGAATTTATAAGAAGCATAGATGATGGGCTTCACGCCATAATGATTTTCCACTTTGCGAAGCCAAATCTTCAAATCGTCTTGCAGTTTCTTCACATCCCTGCTTTTCTTTTCGATGTCGAGAACGGGAGGCAAGTCGCCCGGTTCCAACTTCACGGTGTTGATGAAAAAGTCGGCCTGTTTGTCGGCATCCGTCTTGGGATTGTAGAAATGATAGGCTCCACGGATAAAGCCATGTCCCTTGGCGGAATCGAAATTTTCCACAAACTTCTTGTCTGCATAGTCACCTCCCTCAGTGGCCTTCATAAAAATGAATTGAACGGGAAAACGGCCTTGGCGGGTTTGTGCCAACCTCTTCCAGTCAATGTCACCCTGATAATGCGAGATGTCAATGCCGTGTACTTGATAACCGGCAGGCATACACACCCCATAACCTTTCAAGCCATAACACGGTTTCCAACGATAGGCATACGGACGGATGAAAAAAGCATAGAACCCGGAGACAAAGACTACGACAACCAGCACACCAAGGAGATACCGGCACCACGCCGGCATCTCCTTCTGTACTTTCTTTTTCCCTTTCCGTTTGGCTGAAGCATGCTTGGAAGGCTGCTTCACCGCAGGTTTTCGGGTATTCCTTGTCTTTGTAACTTTCTCTTTTACCATTCTTCATTTACTTGGAAGCCTTCACCCACTCAACGAACAAGCCCGGGTTTTCCTTTGCCGGACAAGCCATAAAGTGTGCATAGCTGATGCCGTGAAGGGTGGGTCGCTTCAAATTGAGGCGCAAGTTACGTTTTTTTCCGTCAACTTGTATGCGTGCCGGGGCATTCTTTTTCTCCACGTCCCAAGAAATTTTCACCTCGTGCCACTTATTGTCACGGATGCCGAGCTGCTTACGGTCAAGTTTCACCTCGTACATACATTCGTGGCGAGCCACCGTGTCCGAAGGATTCATCCAGCGGTCGTTCAGAAGCAGATAGACTTCATCGCTACCTTCGGGAATGCGGATGCTTGTCGTAAACGAGCCCTGCTTCATCACCGGGAAATTCCATACGGCACCACGGATGTCGGACACCAAATTATCATCCTTCTGATACTTCAAATGCAACATCTGCTTACCTTCCTTGTCAGTATGCGGCAAGGCTTCGCATCCGGCTATGCGGTTGTAGCAGCAATGTCCCTTGATACCTTTTATATAATTGAAGACCGTCCATTGGTTCAATCCATCCGAAAAGTCATTGAAGCGTTCGGTTTCGTACAACCAATCGACATCGAACATCACCATTGAACGGAAGGTAGAGTGCTGGCCGATGGAAGCCAAAATCTTGCCCGGTGCCACTTCGACCATTTGTGCCTGATGCGTGCTTCGATCGACTCCTGCACCGGCATAATCGGCATCGTTGCGTTTAGGGGTCAGATAAAGTTCACGCATACCCACCCATGTCTTGCCATCGTCTTCAGAGATAGCCACATGGGTTACGTCGCGGTTAGTGAACACATCGTCCCATACCCCGTTGGCTGTAGCCATTTCGGGCAGCGGAGTGGTGTTGCACCAGAAAAACAACAGGCGTCCGTCTTCCAGGCGATTCATGGTAGGCATGGTGATGGTACCATAGAATGGCGATGGACGGGTCTCGCTCCATGTCAAGCCCCCGTCTTCCGAGAAAGCTTCATAATGATAGTCCTGCGAGGTACGCATAATCATCCACAATCGTCCGTCCTTCAATTCAATAACTGTAGGCTCTACCGCCCCGTGATTCCAACGGATACCCTTATGAAATCCACCACCTTCGTGATTCGGTGACGTTACGATGTTCGAACGCTTCCAGGTCAAGCCATCATCATCAGACACGTAAGTATAACAACCCTTGGGAGTTACATCACCATGAGCAGCTACAACGATGCGTTTACCACCATCTATGAAAACGGGCGGCTTCACCATGATGGAATTGGTTTCGGCTATCTTGATGATGTCGCGTCCACCATTTATTCCACCTACCGTACGGATGCAATAGACACCCATACCCGGCATGTGGGTCACGCGGATATATTCCTTGCTTATAGGGCTTTGACGATCGGCAAAAGGCATACCCACAGGAGTGTTTACCTTTTTCCATGTCAAGCCATTGTCCTTGCTGGACAGGTAGAAGTTGCCCGGTTCTGCCTGTTCGCCAAAGTTGTAATGACGGATTTCGCCCGATTCGAGCTTTGAAAGACCGATGTAAGCATCGGATGGAGGTACACCCACCTTTACCGGAGCAAAAATGGAATCGATGGTAGAAGGGATGTGCTGGGCTTGGAGGCCGATGGATGCACAGAGCAATGTGGCTGATAAGAGTTGTTTTTTCATAGAGATTCAGAGATAAAAAGAAAATGTCATTCAGACGACCGAAGGGAGGAAGAATCTCGATAACACAAAGTGAATGTTACCGAGATTCTTCGCTTCGCTCTGAATGACAATAAGGGATTTATATAATCGCTAATTTCAATTACTTAGCTTGTTCCAACTGCAAAGTCTTGGTCGGTTCGTCACAAACTTCAGTCGGGCCGAAGTACTGGATAGGACCCGGATATACGTAAGCAGTTTCCTTAGCCCATTCTTCACGGCAAGCTGCGAACTTCTTGAACGGAGCACCATCCAACTTCACGAGAGCCTTCTGGATAACCGGCTTCATTTCGCCATGACGACGTTCCATGTTCATCATCATGGTGATAGGCACACCACCTGCAATCCATTCAGCAGCCGGAGCAGTTGTGTTGCGTACTGATGACATGTAGCCAGTCTTACCGTTAGCAATCAACATAGAAGCTGTGTAACCCAAAGAGTAGCAGTAGTCAGCATCGAAGTTAGAAGGAGCAGCGCAACGACCTTCGTAACCGAAGAAGTGGTGCTGAGGAGCAAACTTACCTACATACTTACCTTCCTTCTTCCAAGCAGCGAGCTTGTTGGATACCATTTCAGACAACAACTTTTCAGTTTCAATCAAAGAAACCTGTACGTTACCGTGCGGGTCACGGTCGAGTGACAACTGACGAGCTACGCCTTCTGGCAATGATGCATAGATAGCAGCATTTTCAGCAGTCAAGTGGTCGATGATGTACTGACGTTGTTCAGCCTTGTCGATAGCAGCAAATTCTTCACCGTTGTGAGCGAGGAAGTCGTTCAATTCAGCAATCAAACGCTTCATAGCCGGGATGAATTCGATCAAACCTTCCGGAATCAACACAGTACCGAAGTTATTGCCAGCAGCAGCACGGTCAGCAACTACCTGAGCGATGTAAGTTACTACATCGTCCAAAGACATTTCCTTCTGTTCTACTTCTTCAGAAACGATACATACGTTCGGCTGAACCTGCAAAGCACATTCCAAAGCGATGTGAGAAGCCGAGCGACCCATCAACTTGATGAAGTGCCAGTACTTGCGGGCTGAGTTACAGTCACGTTGGATGTTACCGATAACTTCTGCATAAGTCTTACAAGCAGTATCGAAACCGAATGATGTTTCAATCATTTCGTTCTTCAAGTCACCGTCGATAGTCTTCGGACAGCCGATTACCTGAACACCGTAGTTCTTGGCAGCATAGTATTCAGCCAAAACACAAGCGTTGGTGTTCGAGTCGTCACCACCGATGATTACCAATGCCTTGATGCCGAGTTCCTTGATGATTTCGTAACCCTTTTCGAACTGTTCTTCCTTTTCGAGCTTAGTACGGCCAGAACCGATGATGTCAAAACCACCGGTATTGCGGTATTCGTCGATGATTTCGTCAGTCAATTCCTTGTAGTTGTGGTCAACCAAACCGCCAGGACCGAGGATGAAGCCATAGAGCTTGCTGTCCTTGTTCAACTTCTTGATACCGTCGAACAAACCAGAAATCACATTGTGACCGCCAGGAGCCTGACCACCTGAAAGGATAACACCCACGTTGATAGCCGGGAATGCAGGAGCTTCGCCTTCCACGAACTGAATCAACGGCATACCGTATGTGTTGGGGAACAACGCCTTGATGGCCTCCTGGTCAGCTACAGACTGAGTAGGTTCACCTTCCTTTGCAACTACGGCACCCTTCAATGCCTGAGGAAGTTTCGGCTGATAAGCAGCACGAGCAATTTGCAATGCACTTTTTGTCATAATATTCCTTTATTTTTATAATAAAATTAGATTTCACACTTTCACTTCTGCAAATTTCGCTCTTTTTTTGCAAATATGAAAGCTTCTACAAATAAAAATTGTATCTTTACACCGAAAAATAAATCATCCATTAACTTTTAAACATCAAAATTATGGCAAGCAGAAGAAAATTGAAGAAGCAGATTTCCTATATAGCCGGCGATTTATTCCTGGCCAGTCTCATGGAAGGCGTGAACCGTGAAGCCATCATCGAAGCTACACACAACGTCATCAACCTCATCCCGCGCATCAGCCACACCCAGCCGGGCAACGTGAAGGGTTACTACAAGAACCTGCGCGAAGCTTTGGACAAGGAAATCAAGATTGTGGCCGACGAACTTTCGAAAAACGCATAACCCGTCCGCTTGCATATGAAGAAAGCAGTGTTCGGCTTTATTTATTATAAGGTATTGGGGTGGAAATCCGTGGTCAACGTGCCTAATTTCGACAAGTGCATCATCTGTGCAGCTCCTCATACCAGCAATTGGGACCTCTTCATCGGCAAGCTCTTTTATGGAGCCATCGGTCGTGATGCAGGTTTCATGATGAAGAAGGACTGGTTCTTCTGGCCACTTGGCCCCATCTTCCGATGGATGGGCGGCATCCCCGTCTATCGCGACAAGAAGACTTCGCTGGTAGATGCGGTCATCCGTATGGCCAAGGAAAGCAAGCATTTCCATCTGGCCATCACACCGGAAGCTACCCGCAAAGCCAATCCCAACTGGAAACGGGGCTTCTATCACATAGCCAAGGGGGCGGACATTCCCATCGTCTTGGCCGGTATCGACTTTGCAACAAAGACCATCACCTTGGGCAAGGTATTCACCCCCACGGACGACATCGACAAGGACATGCGTGAAATCAAGCTCTATTTCAAGGACTTCAAGGGCAAGCATCCCGAGAATTTCTCGATCGGAGACGTAAAATGACATCAATCAGGGCGTGCATCCAGCATGCCTTGATTTTTTCTACCCATCCGCATACCCGAAGGCAGCACTCCCCCAGGCTGAACCATCAACAAAACCGGACAGGGGGATTTCAGATTTCAGATTTCAGTTAGAAAACGGACTCCCCCTACTTCCGAAAGGAAAAAATATTATATATAAAAATATATATTATTATAAATAAATAAA
>JAFQBF010000051.1 GCA_017416735.1 Bacteroidaceae bacterium
TATTGACAGGACTGCAGAATGGCAGCCAAACACACCCTTGCAAAAATACAGGGATCTATTACCGGACAAATGGAAGAGGGGATAATTTTATATTATCAGCCCCGATTTATTCATGGGTGAGAATCGTGGAGACGCTTACCCGCAACTAAAGGAACTTCATACGGGAAGTTCATCGTAACCTCCACATTTTCAAGACGAATGAAGTTCTTGAAGATGTGGAGTGTTTTTTTATTCTTCTATCAGTTTCGCAAGAATCATCGGATATATCCTTCTTGGTCATAACAACGATGATGTCTGTTAATTGTATCTATAAGATTCTGCAAGGATAGTATGTCTGTCCCTATATCATGAAATCGTGGATATTGGAAATTATACCGCTCTATAGAACCATTCTTCAACCGTTCATCAATGTCAGTAGGTATAAGATAAGAACCACGATTACCAAGATACGGATAAAACTCTGTCAAAAAGATATGAATACCAGCCAAGTCGAAATCTCCAAAATGAATATAAGGATTGGAAAGTGTTTGTAACCACGTCCGCAAGTCCGTGGATTGCGGATAGCGGGAAACGAAAAGCAGACGTCTGTTACCGATAGCAGATTCAAACAAATTCCGTTGTTGCCGAATCATCCTGAAGTTTTCCATATTTTCTATACCGACAATCACAATGTCTTCTGGAACTACAAATGTTTTCCAATCTGCAACAAAAATAAAGCTGCCTTCTTGAGGCGCTATTACAAATTCACATCCATTCAACATACAACCAATCGGTTCGTATGAATTGACAGGAAATCCCGGACACGAACGGACATAAACCTGTTTAGAGTTACCCGAAACGGAAGCCTGCTGTGCACGTGTATGATAATTATCATCAACACCATCCAAGTCACCATATTTAGCAGACAGATAGTTCCGCAACGCCCTTGTGTCAATAGCCGAAAACGAACGTCTGCTACCCTGAGCACGAACGGTCAGAAAACCTTCCGAACATAAAGTTTCCGCGATATGCTTGGGAAGCGTACTGGAAGCGACAGATTCACCATTAATCAAGCTTCTTAAAAGAATCGCTGTTGTCTTCGAGATTCTCATTACACATTGATTGTCATCAGACGTTTAATATGAGTCTGTGACTTGCCGTCCTTTGTCAGCAGGTAATTATATTTATAAATGTCGGCATTATAACCCATCGGAGAACTGTTAATGAGATAAATGTTGCGGACGTTGGCAAACTGAAGGATGCCGCTTACATTGCTTGGATGCAACTTCCCTATTTCGTCCATCATACAATGAATAATGAAATCACCATTTTTCCGCGAAGCTTTGGTTTTGAATACATTGATCAGCATAATGTTGACCATAGCCTTGACCAAAATGTCCGTTCCGTCAGAACCTACATTGTTGATACGCTCCACCCAACCGGTATTGTTGTCATTTTCCTGTATCCGGAACTGCAACCGGAAGGTATCCGAAAGTGTCAGTTCCGTACGTGAAGGTTCTTTTTGCAATTGCTTCATGAATTTCTTCAAGTAATCTACGACCTTTGCATTCACTTGGTCACGGTCATCACCCGAAAAGAGATTAATCTCTCCGATGGACAAAGCATTCTCTTCGGTGAAATCACGGATAGAACGAAGCAATGACATCATGCGATCTGATGATTCTTCTGCCCGTAACTCGATGCTTCGGATGACACCGGCAAAATTCCGTTTCTGAAAATCCTGGTTAACCTCATTGATAATACTCTTAATCTCTGCCGAATGGTTCATCAATAACCCAACTTCACGCGAAACGCTGCTCAGGATCTGATTATAGTGCTCACTTACACGTTCACGATAATCCTCAATCATGTCATTTTCTATGAACTCCTGCAAACTTAGGGCAAAAGCCAAATATTCCTCATCATACTGAGGGGTCGTGAAATGGAACGTATTATTTATGCCGAAATGCGAATTGAACGAATTGATTGACCGTTTCAATTCATCCTGTTTTTGTCGTTTCTTATTGATTGCGCCTCGCATCTGTCCAATCAAGTCAGTACATGTATTTCCATTCTTTAGGGTCACATCATCTTGTAAATAGGATTCAGGAAGTACATTTTCCACCTTACATAGTTGGTCGTATTGCTTAAGACCCTCCTTCATTGTGTCAAGTTGTACTTTCTTGCCATTCAGTATTGCTCCTTTCTCAGATGATTCGCTCTCATATCTTCTACGTCTACCATCATAAGTCTGACGGATACTATCATCTTTCAGTTCCAGTTTCCGTTTCTCTTCCCGATATTCTGATTCATGAACAAAAAGTTCTTGTTCATCCTTCCGATATTCAATGACGTGATATTTCTGTTTTTCTATTTCTCCCAATGTTTCATGAAGTTCCTCTATGGTTTTCCGACACTGGTCGATAGCTTTCGTGTCAGCTCCCTTGCCTGCCAGCTCATTATGTTCTTGCCATTCCAGTTCCTGTTTACGCTCGGCAAAGTCTTTCTTGAAGCAATCTAACTCTTCGGCTTGTTTCTGTTTGAAAAGTTCAAGTCGTTTGTCCGTTTCTTTATAGAAAGAACGATAATCGGAATCGATGGCTTTCAAATCTTTTTCACGTTTGTTCCTCATTTGAGAACGTACAGAATTTTCCTTTTCCAAATTTAGACAAGCTTCATAGTAGTCTGCGGTTCTGCTTTTGCGTTCGACGTCAATCATTTCCTGTTCCTTGCGCTCCAATTGATGCAAGCGTGTTTCGGCATCTTTTAGTTTCAGCGGTATTTGTGCAAGTTGCACATCCGTATTGGTTTCCTTCTGTTTTAGTTCCTGTAATTTATTTTTACATAAACGTCGTACAGCATCTAGTTCCTTGTCACGTTGCGCTTGCATTTCCGCCTGTTCCTTTTTCTTCAAAAGGATGACATTCTGCGTTTCTTTCTGCAAGACACGGTACTCGTCCGGTGTCCGGTGGTGCATTGGAATCTCATCCAAATTCAACGATACACCGAACAAGGAACCATCGTCAGTCAGCGCCGGCTCCAATCCTTGTGCATAAAGTACTTGTTGCTCATCTACCACCTTGCCGATGTTGGATTCCCATCCGGGCTTGTTCTCCGTCAACCATTCATAAAACGAACCTTTCCAACGTGAAAGAACGTTTTCGGTTTCTGCCAATGAAGCATTCAGCGTTTCCAGTTCTTTTTGATGTTCCTTTTCTTTTTGGGTGTAACAATCTTCTATCCGTCCACACTTCACAAGCCCTTCCTGACGCATCATTTCCATTTCCTTGCGCACAATAGTCAATTCGCCTTGAAGTCTATTTTCTGTAGTAGCCAACAAGCGAATATCTTCTTTGCAAGCATCCATATCCAGCTTTAACGGATGCCAATATTGAAGTTCCGACAAACGTTTGTCGGTTCGTGTACGTTCGTTCTGTAAGGCAGTCAATCGTTCATCTGATTGTATAAGCCATTGGTTATAGCCCTTGTCTATACTCGCCTTCCGTTCATCACGCATCTTCATTGCTTTATCACGCTCCATCAGAAGGTGGTCATGCATATTTTGCAATTCTTCCTTTTGCAACAATTCAAAAGTCATACGTTCTGTTTCCAATGTCGAATATAAAGCTTTGTACTTTTCTGTTACATCCTTGTATTGTTCCTCCAAAGTACGGAGCAAATTCTCTTTCTGCGTTTTTTCCCGGAGATACTTTGCTTCCAAACCGACAAAAGCAATGATACCCTCAATGTTCAAGTCTGCATAATATTTACGTTTCTTGCGAATATCACCGAGGCGGACATCACAAGCACTAATTTTTTTTGTAATCAAATCATGTTCCTTTTCGTAATCCGTCCGAGCATTATCCATCTTTTCCTTTATCTTTTTCAACCGTTCCTGCAATGCTTTTATCTCATCCTCCAACAGAGGAATTTGTTCACGGGTATGATTTACTGCATAATTCAACTGATGCCATGTTTCCTTAATATCGTGTTCCAAGGCAACAAGCAGTCTATGGGTCTCAACCACCTTGTCGGCTTTCATCCTGACTACTATCACACCATTGCTGTCCTTCTTATACCAACAATCTATTTCGTCAAACTCACGTTCAAAACTTGCCACCCAATGTCGGTAATCACCAAGACGTATGGAATCTTCGGACTCAGCCATTGACTGTATAATCGTGTTTTTCACGAAGTCAGCATCCAGTTTGCTGTTTAGGAATACATTCTGAATGGAACGTGGGATGTTGTGATACTTGGCACTTTCCACAATGGCATACTTGTCATATCGATGGCTACGGTCGTGCGTATTGCCGAAGATGATATTCCGATAGAGTTCGTATGTATCAATTTTCGCACTTATGTCCACCGAGTTTCCAATCCGCTCACGGATACGAATCCAGTCACTCTCTATGCGTCCATCCTTACTAAGCAACCATTCTTTACGATATGGTGCATCAATGAAACGATAGACTATCTTCCCTTGGCTTCTGCTTAAAAGTATGGAATATGCGCTTTGTCCAGTCCTCACCTCATAAACAATGTAGGAATTGCTGTGTCGAAAATAGAATTCTTCAAACGACTTCTGTCCCGACTGTATGCCAAGCTTCATCTTGTCGGCATTATAAAAGAACAGCAATGCCCTGAGTACCGTACTTTTACCCACACCTTGTGTACCGGCAAAGTGTACATTACCATCCAACATAACCTCTGCGTAAGGTACGTTGGCACTATTGAGGAATATGATCTTATTCAGATGTCTCATAAGCTCGATGTTTCATCTTCGTTATATATAGTAATAAGGTTGACCATTTCTTCGGCATAACGGAAAGCTGCCGTAACCTTGTATGTTCCATCCTGTTCATTGATTACTTCTGCAAATCCCATGCCCGTCAATTCGTTGACTAATTTCTCGGCAATATCCTGATTGGTATTCTGCTTGCGAAAAAGCTTTCTGGCCTTGTCGCGTAACTCCACATCCAAATTGATGCGTTCAAGGATGTGTGTGATACGAAACTGAAATCCTGCCGAGAATGTCAAGTCGTAAGTCTTGAGGAAATCAAGAATATCTACCCATTGTGCAAAACCTTGTAATTTCTGCTCGACTGTCAACTTGGCTTCATGAGTACGTGAGAAATAGTAGTATCCGTCACCCTCTTCAAGTCGAAGGCCCAATTCCAAAAAATAACTCTCATAATCGGAATAATTCTCTTCCACATCATTGTACAGATGCTTGATTTCCAAATCTGAGCTATCCACGGAAAGGAAGGCTCCCTTACTTAATCTTTCAAATATTTTCTGTGTATTAGCTCGCATATATCAGTGCATATTCAATGTTTTCAAATGTTTCGTATTCATCCATGAATTTCAATTCATCACTATGGCTTGTGGCCATCTGGCAATAGAGTATGATATGGTCGTTGAGCGTGCGTTCCCGCTTGTATGGATAGTCTTTTATAAATGCAAACAAGTGGTTCCCTTGTGCCTTGAACGCATTCCACATCTCTGAAAGGTTAATGCTTACCATCAATTCCGTATTAGCCGAAAGGAATTCTGCATCCAATGGCTCTGCTTCCGTTCTGGACAATGTCCTTACACGATTCTTGCCCGCTACTTTCCGTATCAAAGCATATGCATCCTCATTACTTCGAAGCATATCCAGTGACAAAAAGACACGATTGTATGGACGTTTCTCCATCCAAAGTGGATTATCATCCTCCAGCATACGTGCAATGTTGGTATCCTCACGCCACGTCAATTGGTCTTTCAGGTATTTCAATCGCCGTATTTTCTTGAACAATGCACTCTGGATTTCAATTTGGTTGATATAGTCAATGATTTGATGTTCTATTTCCAACAGATTATGGTCAGCTTCGGTAAAGTCATTGTGTACATCCATGCAGGTGCGTTGCATTTCCGGATGAGTGGCCATGCGGAAAAATACAATCTGACTATCTATCATTTTCTCACATTCTTGTATAAGCACCTTTATCCCTTTCCTCTTTTCATCGAGGTTTTTCAAACGAGTTTTCTTTATTTTATAGTTGGGTTCCTGCTTGTATGCCACATCTACATTGCGTTTCAAATCTACTACATTCTTGAGCGTCCTCAACCCGATTTTTCGCAGTATCTTCCGTACATTGCCTTGGTACATGAATTTGCGATGTTCATTGTTTTCCTCCAAACAATAGTTGATGTTTTCCTTCAAGGAACCAATGTATTCCCTAACACTCGATACGCTGATTTCTTCATTCATGTCGAGGACATCTTCAAAGAACTGCACATACACATCTTCCATTTCCAGAAAGTCACCATTTTCATGTATCACTCCATGATCAATGAGGTACTGTATGCGCTCCTTCTTATAGTCCACGATTTCCATGGCAAAGTCAGTACGATAGGCCAATGACTTACGCTTCTCGAACATATCACGGAACAAGAGCTTTTCTCTATCAAGCATCTTGACAAGTTCTTCTATTGTACGGAAATGTGAAATTGCCTCCATATCATACCTTATTCATTAAACGTTTGGTCTCTTTCAGTTCTTTTTGTAAAAGTCGTACCCGTTCTGCCAATTGTTCTTGGCTCGGCAAAGCATCCTTTATTCTTATATTATTGTAAGTAGCCACTCCCATTGGAGTATTAATACCACGGAATGACCATTGAACATCAATTTTATCCATATCAGAGCAAACGAGTAATCCGATGGTGGGGTTATCGTCATCCGATTTCATCAATTCGTCAACAGCATTGACATAATAATTCAGCTTTCCTGCAAACTCAGGTTCGAAAGGTCTGGCTTTCAATTCACAGACAATGTAACAACGCAGACGTATATGATAGAACAGAAGGTCTATCTTGCGAGTTCGGGCACCGACCAAAATTTCTTTTTGTCGTCCAACGAAAGCAAAACCTGTTCCCATCTCCAAAAGGAGGTCTGTCACATTTTTTGTTAAGGATTCTTCCAATTCTGCCTCATCATATACCTCATGCTTCACCGTAGCAAAACCAAAATCATAGTTTTCTTTCAATACCTCCTGAACAAGTTTGCTGTGCAATGCAGGCAGATGGTCGGTAAAGTTGTTGACTATCTTTCCTTGATGCTCATAAAGATTTGATTTGATGCAATTAATGAGAGCCGGTCTGCTGAGTCCCTTTTCTATTACCTGTTGAATATAAAACAGAGCTTCTTCAAGTTTTTTACACCGAGTTATAATTTCAATATGCTGTCCCCAAGGAACGAGCGAGAAAGGTAATGGAAAATCCTCGCCTTCATCTTTTATAGTTTCGTCTAATTCTACAACGGGGCGTTGGAGTTTTATATATTTTTGATTAACAGCAGGTTGCAATTCTCCAATGACTCGTTGGAGTTTTTCAAGGGGAACTTGATTTGTATAGAAAACATACCATTTCTTCATATACCACAGATTGGAAGTAGAAAATCCTTCCGCATCAGGAAACTCACGCTTCAAATCAAGGCTTACCTGCTCTACCACACCAGCCCCCCAACGCTCTTCCGCTTTCTTCTGCACCAAGTCCCGTCCAAGTTGCCAATTAAACAAAAGTTTCTCTGCATTCACCTTTACAGCAGCTTTCACCTGAGCCGAGCGATAACGATGCTTCACCTCGGCTATCCAGTTCGCATAGTCTGTATCAATGTGAATGTCATGCGACTTTACCATACGTGGTTCTTCCGTTTGCATAAGGTATTCTTCTTTTTGTTTTATTCCGCCACAAGTGTTTCCCAAATCTTTGCGTGAATCTGCTCCTTCGGCAAGAAACGGCCTTCGGCATCAAAGCAATCTACCTTTCCGAAGTCTTCGCGGCTATCGAGAAGCTTTAAATATTCCTTATAGACGTTTTCTTGGAAAGATAACGATTTTTCGTGAATGTCTTCCTTACCGTTCAGGTAATCGCGGTCGTCACCGGTACGTGTTTCGGAAAGGCTCTTCTTGATGAAGCTCAATGGCACACTGAGGAAAAGGGTCTTGTCCGGCATCGGCAAGGCATTGCGATGAAACTCGAAATCGAGAATCCAGTTCTTCAAGCTTTCCTTCTCTCCTTCCCCGCTCAACTTGGCGCATTGATAGGCGATGTTGGAATACACATAGCGGTCGGCAATCACATAATAGCCTTCTTCCAACCAATCGATAATGGTCTGGATATGCTCCTTGCGGTCGCTGGCAAAAAGCAATGCCACGAGCTTGGGATGCACCCCTTCCAACGTGCCGTACTCGCCACGCAAGAACTCGGCTATCAGTTCGCCATACACTCCCTTGTTCAGCATCGGGAAATGGATATGTTTGTAAGGAATGTTTCTCTTTTCCAAGGCTTGTTTCAGACATTCCATCTGTGTGGTCTTGCCACATCCGTCCAAGCCTTCTATGACCCAAAATTTACCTTTCATAATATTATGCTTATTAATAGTGCAAATATAATAAAAAAAAGAGCCGCCCCAAAAGGAGCAGCTCTCTTCTATCGTAGAATTTAGAATTCCAATGATTAGTTGAACCAACGAACGTAGCAGAAGTCCTGACGGTGCGGGAGATCTACGTTTTCAGGGAACATACGGTAGCAAACCTTGAAGTCGCCTGCGTTAGACAAGCTGAACTTCACGTTGAAAGTGTAAAGGTCGCCATCGCGCTTAACAACTTCCATCGGTTCTACTGAGTAAACACGTTCCTTGCCTTCTGAATCCTTGCACAAAGTTACCACTTCGATACCGATTGCATTGTCCAGACCCTTCATATCCACTACGTGAGTGATAGAGTATTCCTTACCGCTTTCCATGTTACCGTTGATGATATCTTCGCTCTTTTCTGTAGAAACTACCTGGATAGCATCCCACTTTTCAGCTACAGCTTCCTTCCATGCAGCGATTTCCTTAGCCTTGGCATAGTTGTTGGCTACGAGTTCTGCATGACGCTTAGCTTCCTTGCAATAGAACTTAGTAAAGTAATCATCCAACTGACGCTTCATAGTGTAGTGAGGAGCAATCTGAGCGATAGAGTTCTTGATAGTCTTCACCCAACCTTCTGAGTAGCCCTTCACGTTGCGAGCGTAGTACAATGGGAGGATTTCGTTTTCGAGGATACCATAGATAGTAGCAGCATCCAACTGGTCCTGATGTGGCTGATGTTGGAATGTACGCTTTTCTGTCAATGCCCAACCAGCACCCTGACGGTAGCCTTCCAACCACCAACCATCGAGTACAGAGAAGTTGATAACACCGTTCATCAAAGCCTTTTCGCCAGATGTACCTGATGCTTCCAACGGACGAGTCGGAGTGTTCATCCAGATATCAACA
>JAFQBF010000052.1 GCA_017416735.1 Bacteroidaceae bacterium
CCAAGACTGAATCCGGCTTCTATAAAATCGTTATTCCTTCCTCCATCCAATATTTCATTCCAATCAAATTTTGAAACTTTTGCCTCAGTAAATAAACAGGTTTTACCAAACGACAAAATGTTATAACGGACAAACGGAGTGTAGCTATTCCAATTAAACGTAAAATCGCCACTTGTCGAAAATCCGACTTTAAAACCTACCGACCATTTTTCGTTAATTTGATAGCCGACAGCTGGAGTGATAATGAAGAACTCATCAGTTACGCCGCCATCACGTTTATAATTTTTCCAAAAATCACTTGCATAGGATAAATTTCCTTCCACAAAGAATCCCTTGTCATCGGATTGGGCTTGTAAGCTGGCAGGGACGAGTAATACCAGCCCTAGTAAAAATAGATAAAGCTTTTTTATAATTTTAAGGTTTTAACAAGTTGTAATCATTGCAAATATAACATTTTTATTTAAACAAAAAAGGATTTATCACAATTTTATTTCAAAAAGCTATCAATTGACAGAAAATAAACCAACGAGAGAAAAACAAATAGTTTCTTAAGGCAACGCTTCTTCAAGAATTAAAAAAAGTTGAAGAAGAGTTGCGGCGAAAAACTATTTGTTTCGGGAAAACGCGAAGGCGTTTTTTCAATTCGCCTTCGCGAAAATATTTTTTGTGGCGGCGAATTTTATTTTCGCCGTGGCATATCTGCCAGGCATTGGTTGATGCCAACAGATCCTTCGCAAGGGGAGAATTTTAAAAGCTTCGAAAACTCATGTCACTCATTGCACGAACATTACAATTCATTGATTTTCAACACTTCCCCGTGCAATGACAAGCAAAAAAGCCATGTCACTGATGTCACTTCCCAATCGAGTGACATCAGTGACATGAGAAAAACAAGCACATTGCACGGGAGAATGCTGATATTGAGCCTTTTACGACATCCGTGCAATGAGTGCAATGTGTATTCAAACCTTTTTTTATTTCTTGATGACCGTACCGCACTCCGGCTGATGGATGGCCGAAGCCAAGGTAATCACCACTTGCGAGACACCCGCATCGATGGCCGAGAAAGAGTTCTCGAGCTTCGGAATCATACCGCCCTGGATGATGCCTTTATCGACGTATTCCTTGAAGAGCTCGGGAGTAATGACGGGGATGACACTATCGTCATCGTCGGCATCGCTGAGCACGCCCTTCTTTTCGAAGCAGAACACCAAAGTGACATCGAACAGGCGAGCCAACGCCTTGGCGGTTTCACCGGCAATGGTATCGGCATTCGTGTTGAGCATACTGCCCTGCGCATCGTGCGTCAAGGGAGCCATTACGGGCACCACACCTTGACGGATAAGGTTTGCCAGGAGTTCGGCATTCACTTCCTCTACATCGCCCACAAAGCCATAATCCACATCCTTCACGGGGCGCTTCACGGAACGGATGACGTTCATATCGGCACCCGTCAAGCCGATGGCATTCACACCCTTGGCCTGAAGGCCCGCCACGATGTTCTTGTTCACCAAGCCACCATAAACCATGGTTACCACCTTCAGCGTCTCGGCATCGGTGATGCGGCGTCCGTTCACCATCTTGCTTTCGATGCCCAGGCGTTCGGCCAACTTGGTTGCCGAGCGTCCACCTCCATGCACCAACACCTTGTAGCCTTCGATTGCAGAGAAATCGGCCAACAGCTGATTCAACGTTGCCTCTTCTTCCACAATTTTTCCGCCCACCTTTATGACGGTCAGTTTTTCCTTTATCATAGTTTCAACAGTTCTTTTAATCGTTCTACGGATTGTTGTATCTGATGGCGGTCTTCCAGTCGCTCACCATTGAACGTATGCTTTGCCTTGGTATAGAAAGGCAACCGCTTCTGTAAGGCTTCCTGAATGAATGCCTTCAACTCCTCGTCGGTCTTTCCATCCAGCAAGGGACGTTGCTGCTTGGCCACCTTCAGACGGCGGAAAAGCACTTGGAGATTCACATCGAGGAAAACGGTTTCGCCGGCTTCGTTCATGTATTCCATATTGTCGAAGAAGCAAGGTGTGCCGCCACCCACCGATATGACCACATCTTCAAAGTCGCCCGCCTCGTGCAGCATCCGCTTTTCCAACTCACGGAAGCCCTCTTCTCCCCTTTCGGCGAAAAGCTGGCGGATGCTTTTATGGAAACGCTCCTCGATGTACCAGTCCAAATCGACGAATGTCAATCCAAGCGCACGGGCAAAAGCCTTACCCAAGGTGGTTTTGCCCGCTCCCATATATCCTATCAGAAAGATACGTGTCATTTTTTCTTTGTACTACGCGCTTTACGTGTTTCACCCTTTACCTTCTGCAACTCGATTACCTTGAAGCAAGCTTCTATATTCAAGTCCTTAGGCTCGATGTTTTCAGGAATTTTGTAATTCTTCTTCTCATACGAGATGTAAGGGCCGTAACGTCCATTCAGGATCTGCAATTCCGGTTCTTCCTCGAAAGTCTTGATGACCTTATTCTCGACTGCTTCACGCTTTGACTTGATAAGTTCGATGGCTTCGTCCAAAGTGACGGTCATCGGGTCAGTACCCTTCGGAATGGAAACGAATGCATTGTTGTGACGCACATACGGTCCGAAACGGCCCACTCCCACGCTGACGGCCTTTTCTTCAAAGTCGCCCAACGTACGGGGGAGCTTGAACGAATCGAGCGCTTCTTCCAGGGTGATGGTCTCGATAGTAAAGCCCTTTGCCAATTGGGCAAAGCGTGGCTTTTCCTCATCGTCTGCCGAACCAATCTGGATGATAGGACCGTAACGTCCGATTTTCACCGATACCGGCTTACCGCTCACGGGGTCGGTACCCAAGATACGTTCGCCCACCTTGTGTTCGGTCTTGGTGTTCATGGTCTTATCTACCAACGGATGGAATTCCTGATAGAAACTGTCCATCATACCTGTCCATTCCTTTTCGCCTTCTGCCACCTCGTCGAATTCCTTTTCCACGCTTGCGGTGAAATTATAGTCCATAATGCCCGGGAAGTATTCCATCAAGAAGTCATTGACTACAATGCCCACATCGGTAGGCAGCAATTTAGCCTTTTCGTTACCGGTCATTTCAGACTTGGTACTTTCTGTTATCTTGTTGCCTTTCAGTTTCAAGATGTCGTAGGAACGTTTCACGCCTTCCTTGTTTCCTTTTTCTACATAGCCACGTTGCTGGATGGTCGAAATGGTCGGCGCATAAGTTGACGGACGACCGATGCCCAACTCTTCCATCTTGCGCACCAAGCTGGCTTCCGTATAACGGAGCGGACACATGGAGAAACGCTGGGTAGCTAAAATCTCAGTCTTGCCAAGTACCTGACCCACCGTCAACGGCGGCAAGAGGCGTCCTTCGTCTTCCTGTTCGTTCTCATCATCGAAAGATTCCTTATATACACGCAAGAAACCGTCGAATGTAATCACCTCGCCAGTAGCCACAAAAGTTTCGTTGCTATTACTGATGGCGATGGTAGCCGTGGTCTTTTCCAATTCCGCATCCGCCATCTGCGAAGCGATAGTACGTTTCCATATCAACTCGTACAGCTTTTGTTCTTGCGCCGAGCCATTGATGGTTTCGTTGGCCATATAAGTAGGGCGGATGGCTTCGTGCGCTTCCTGGGCTCCCTTGCTCTTGGTCGCAAACTGACGGGTCTTGACGTAGTTTTCACCCATCAACGAAGTGATGGCCTGACGGCTTGTAGCCAAAGCCAAATCCGAAAGGTTCACCGAGTCGGTACGCATATAGGTAATCTGTCCGTTTTCATAAAGGCGTTGAGCCACCACCATTGTCTGCGAAACCGAGAATCCCAGCTTGCGTGCAGCTTCCTGCTGAAGGGTAGAAGTCGTGAACGGAGGTGCCGGCGATTTCTTCGAAGGTCTGGTCACGATATCGGTAATTCTGAAATCGGCATCCTTGCAACTTTCCAGGAAAGCCTGTGCCTCTTCCTTCGTCTTGAAACGGCTGGACAATTCGGCACGTACTTCCGCCTTTTCGCCGTCCTCTCCCGGCACTTCAAACAAGGCAGTCACCCGATACCACGATTCGCTGACGAAGGCATTGACCTCGCGTTCGCGTTCCACAATCAAGCGGACAGCTACCGACTGTACACGTCCGGCAGACAAGGCCGGCTTCACTTTACGCCACAACACAGGCGAAAGTTCGAAACCTACAATGCGGTCGAGCACACGGCGAGCCTGCTGGGCATTTACCAAGTTGACATCAATGTCACGCGGATTCTCGATTGCCTTCAGGATAGCATTCTTCGTGATTTCGTGAAAAACAATACGCTTGGTCTTGGACGGGTCCAATTCCAGCACTTCAAACAGATGCCAGGAAATGGCTTCTCCTTCGCGGTCCTCATCGGATGCGAGCCACACCATATCGGCTTTCTTAGCTTCGGCCTTCAATTCCTTCACCAACTTCTTTTTGTCTTCCGGTATTTCGTATGTAGGGCAATAGCCTTTCGCAACATCAATACTGAATTCCTTCTTCTTCAAGTCGCGGATATGTCCGTAACTGGAAAGTACCTTATAGTCGCTTCCCAAGAATTTTTCAATCGTCTTCGCTTTGGCTGGAGACTCTACAATTACAAGGTTTTTCTGCATAATCTTTCAAATTTGGGGGCAAAAGTAAAAAAAAAAGCAGAATCACACCTATATAATAAGGTATGTTTCTGCTTTTTTTCTTAAAATAGTTTAAATCGGGGCTGTTTTTCCTTAGAATTGAAGCGAAACGCCTGCCAAGAAGTTCAATTTCTGAGCCGGATAAGCATAAGAAGCTACATACTCCTTGTTCAAGAGATTATTGAACTTGGCAAAAACGCTCAGGTTTTTCAGCAAGGCATAATCGGCTCCCAAGTAGAGGTTGCTGATAGGGTCGCCCGCCATATCGTTGCAACGCTTCACATATTCGTATCCAAGGTTTACTCTCAATCCTTGCATCGGTTTGAAACCTACTTCGGCATTGATTTCCAATTCCGGTTTCAATGAAAGTGCCGAATTTGCCGGATTACCTCCATCCCAAACTCCATTCTTATATTCCCAGTGATAATAAGTACCCTTCAATGAGAAATCCAACAAATCCTTGTAGTCATGCTTCAATTCAGCTGTTCCATAAAACACATTGGTATTTCCATACATATTGCGAATATACCAAAAAGGATAGCCTTTTCCCAGATTCAAACATACATCATTTTCCCGTATCTGATAACCACCGCTAAGCAAGAACCACCAACCATTGGCAGGCGAAGCCTTCAAGCCAAGCGCTGCATCCAATGTCATATAAGTAGAATTGAGATAACTTTCATAAAAGTAAGGAGTCATTTCTGCCAATTCATAAAAGCTGGAAGTTTGTCGTCCTCCCCCAGCCTTGGCAAAAAACACATAGCTGTCGGAGAATGTATATTCCACCTTCACATCCGGAGAAACATATACCTTATTATCTCTGTATACGATTCCTACCACATCGACATGAGCGCCCAAACGAACCTTCCAGTCATCATTCTGCAAGAAATAATAAGGATTGAACTCAAGAGCGGTTCTATCGTCCGCCATCTCATACGCATAGGCATAATTGTCATAACGCACATTCAAGCCCAAACGATAACCTTTTTCAAATTGTTTCCATACATCACCTGCCACATAAAAATTGGTTTCTTTTGTAGCCTCCAGATGACGCATCACCGGATATTTTTCCTTGAAAGACTTCAACCCAACTTCCGCTTGGAATTGAATAGGCATATCCTTGTCATTGGAAGCAAAGCCCATATATGCATGCGCCAGTGTTTGGCGCTGTCTATCCAAGAAGCTCCTGTCTGGATGAGGTCCTGTTGCACCTGAAGGTATGTCACCCTCATAATCAATATAATCTTTATAATCCACAAAATTGAACACCTGCGAGCGGAAAGCACCACCCAACATAAAGTCCACCTTCTTGAAAGCGTGTCTATAATCCAATCCTACCTTGGTATTATACAGACGGGATTCCCAGTCTTGATTATACAGACTTGCCAAATCTCCATTCCAACCATCCAGCGAAGCAGCTACATTCAAGCGGTCCTTCTTCGAGATGTCCCACAAATATCCCAATCGAGCATCCACATTTCCATTATTACCATATCCGGCACGCAAATAGCCACGGTAAGCGGCATCCGGTTGCCATTCACGGGCTATCGGCTGCATGGCCTGATAGTTCCATGCGGACACGGGACGTATGGATGTAGCATAATCTATATTGGTTTTCGGCACGGTAGGTTCTTCCACCTTCGGAAGGACATTGATTTTCGAGGCATCCATTACGGTCGGATTATACAAGTTCTCCACCACCACCGTACGGTTAAGGGTGCTGTCTTGCTGTGCCTGCACTGCCGATAGGGACAATAGCCCCATACTTGCTATCAAAGCTATCTTTTTCATCGTCATCATTCTGTTACGGGTTGTTTTTCTTCCTTCAAATTCTCCAATCGACTATCTATCATACCGGCAATGTCATCGTCCGCCTGATAGTTCTGCTTCAGCGAAAGCAGGTATTGACGGGCCTCGATCTTGCGGTCGAGCTTTGCATAAGTATCCGACATCAAGACAAATGCACGAGCCAACCAATATGAATGTGGAGTTCCTGCATCTACAAACTCGAACACTGCTTCCTCTACCTTATCCAACTTGCCCGAGTCAAACAGATGTTGCGCCAAACGGTACTTCGCTTCTGCGCCAAATGCATTGCGGGTATCTTTTGCCAGTACTTCCCAATCGGCCACAGCGTGCTGCAACTGATTGGCAGCCACCAACGCCTTGGCACGATAATGACGGGCTTCGCTTTCCAGTTCTGGAGTCACCTTCGCATCAGCCAATACCGCTGTAGCCGCAAGAATGGTTTCTTCGCCGTTGCCCGACATCGCAGCACTGCGAAGCATGCCCGTAGCTGCCAATTGACGACGTTCAGGAGTTGATGCCCGGTCTTTCAGCAGCTTGTACCATTCCAACGATTTGGCATAATCCTTGGCCAAATAAGCCATTTCGGCACTCATCAGCATAGCCTCTTCCGAATACTTGTTGTTGGGATATTCCAATACCTTATTCAAATGGGCAGCTGCACTTTCGTAATTCTTTTCATTATAGTCAATCAAACCGATGTAGTAATTCGCGTTCAGGCTGAATGCACCTTCGGGGAAGGTCTGCAAATAACGTTGGAAACTGTTGCGGGCATCGGCCGTCTCGCCACGCATATACACCCGTTCGGCTGCCACGTAGGTCAGCGAGTCGCGCTCGTTCACATCGAAGTTCGCGCCTCCCGGGATGGTCGATGCATAGCTGGCATACTCATCCACCTTGTTCAAATCGATGTAGATGGATTTCAAGTCACGTTGAGCCAAACGGGCTTCTTCGCTGCCCGGATAGTTCTTGATGACTTCCTTGTAGGCAGCAATCGCTTCGGGATACTTGTCGTCCTGATAATACAACAACCCGATTTCATTGGCCGCACGGCGAGCCATGTTGCTCTGCGGGAAGTTCTTCACCAGCATCTGATAACGCTCGATGGCACCTGCATTGTTCTCCAGCTGCACAAAGGCACGGCCTTGCTCATACAAGGCATCGTCCATGTATTGCGATTGCGGATAGTTGGAAATCAGCAGATTCAGCGTCTGGATTTTACCCGTGTAATCACGCTGCAAGCCCTTCACGAACCCTTCCTGATACAACGAATAGTCGGCAAACGAAGGTTCTACCTGTCCGGCCTTGTCGTAACTGCGTCGTGCGCCGTCGAAGTTGCGTCCGTAGAAATAGCAGTCACCAATGCGGTTGTAGGCATCGGCCAACACCTGACGGTTGCTGTTGCTTCCTTCCGACACGAAACGGTTGAACCAATTCAGCGCACTTCCATAATTCTTTTGCTTGAAGTCCGTATAGCCCAAGTTATAAAGCGCCAAGGCATACTCCTGGCTTTGCTTGTTTGTAGCCAAATCCAAATACTTGCGCAAGTCCTTGGCCGCTTCGCGGTAGTTCTCCAGACGATAGTTGGCTTCCCCTCTCCAATAATAGGCATCGGCCTGTGTGGCGGAGTTGTATCGTCCTATCTCCAAGGAGTGGTTGAAATTCGCCAGCGCCTTTTGAAATTCCGCGTTCGCGAATGCTTGTGTTCCCAAGCGGAAATAAATTTTTTGCTTGGCTTCCATAATTCGGGGACCCGGCTGTTGGATTTTGGCGATGGACTTCAATGCTGCATCGTAACTGCGGGTATTCATATAGACTTCCACCAAATAGTCGTTCACCCGTTCGCGATAGCGTGAATCGGGAAACTCATTGAGGAAACGTTCAAAGACGGTCACCGACTCGGCAAACGGCGAGTAAGAAGTCTCGTGGATGCAGAGGGCATAGTTGTACAAAGCCTGCTCTTTCACCGCCTTGTCGTAATCGCCAACCGAAGCTTGTTCAAAAGCCATTCGTGCCTGGTTGCGTTCCTTCAGCTGCAAGCAGGCAAGCCCCATGTGCAGATAGGCATTCTGTGCCAAGGCATCGCTTTCGGCGGTTGTCCGGCCCAGCATTTCCACCGCATCGGTATAGGCTCCCGTGTGATAATAGCCCATACCCAATTCGTACATGGCCTTCCGCTGCGGATGGGCAGTGGCATTCACATAGTCTTTCAACGATGCTACCGAGGTCAGGTAATCCTTCATCCCGTAACGGGCTTCCCCCTGGATACGCTTCATCTCCACCTCGTCCTTGTGTCCGGCAAAGTGGCGCAAGTAATCCGAAGCCACCTCGTCGGCCTTCTGAAAGTCCCCCTTCAGCAAATAAATCTCACCTATATAATAAGGAACCAAGGCATCATAAACTTCATCGCGTTGCAAGGAGGTAAAGGCTTCCAAAGCCTGGTCGTAACGTCCTTCCACGTAATCGATGTAGCCCAAGTTATAGATCGCATCTGCCCGATGGGTCTTGCTGACATCTTTCAGCAAGTTGAACCATACGGTGGCCTCTTCCAGATTGCCGGTCTTCAGATAGGATGTAGCCAACTTGAGGACCGCATCATCGCGTTCCTTGTCGGCCAAGGCATCCAGATTGCACGACCGATACAGAGCGATGGCCTCCAGATACTTCCCTTCCTCAAAATAGAGGGATGCCATCATCGACTCTACCCGATTGGCATGCCGCGAATCGGGATATTTCTCCAGGTAGGCTTCCAACAGCCCGATGCTGTTTTCCGACCTCCATTCATACTCCTTGCACACACGGGCATACTCCTTGTCGCCCGCCGCATCTTTCGGCAACACCTGTTGCGCCATCCCCGAAAGAGAAAGGCTCATCAAGGCAGCTACCCAAACTGTTCTTTTCTTCATCTTTTATTTGGTTATGTTATGTTCTTTCAAAAATCGCTTAACTCCCTCACGAACCGAATCCAAACCGAATCCTTCAGGACAAACCTCATTCAAGGGTACCCAAAAGGATTCCGCCACATCGTCCATGGCACGCAAGGCGGCATTGTCCTTCACGCGGCAAAGGAAAAACTGGTCGAGCGTATGTACCAGGAATCCCGAATACAGATAGGTATTCGGCAACGAGAACTGATACTTCGCCTCCAGCACCTCCAGCCCGGTTTCTTCCATCACTTCGCGTGCCACTCCTTCCTCGCCCGTTTCAAAACGGTCGGCAAAACCGCCGGCCAAATCGAGCGTACCCAACTTTGGTTCCTTGGCTCTACGGCATACTAACAGTTCCTCTTTTTCGTTCAGGATAAAGGCCACCGTAGCCGAACTGACATTGAAGTAATACACGAAGCCACAATCGGTGCATCGCTTCGACTTCTCATCGTTTTCCACAAAAGAGGCCGAGCCGCACTTAGGGCAATACTTAAACAAATCCAACGGATGCATATCTTTCATCGAATTACCATTTATCGCACAAAGATAACATTTTTATGGAGAAAAAACATAATAAAAGCTAAATCAGGGCTTTCTATTAGTTATTATTAGTACTTTTGTCCTTTAAATCATCAACACAGCTTTATGGAATTTATAATTATTCTTGCACTTATCCTTCTGAACGGCATTTTTGCCATGTCCGAAATCGCTGTCATTTCGGCTCGGAAAAGCAATCTTACCAACGACTCCCGCAAGGGAAGCCAAGCGGCACGTATTGCCCTGAAACTGGCCAACGACCCCGACAAGTTTCTCTCCACCGTACAAATAGGCATCACCTTGATTGGCATCCTTACCGGTATCTACTCCGGCGACGCATTGGCCGACGACTTCGGCGTTCTGCTGACCGAATGGGGTTTCCCTGCTGCCTATGCCCGCATCACGGCCCAGTCGCTCATCGTCATGCTGGTGACCTACCTCACCATCCTGTTCGGCGAGCTGGTACCCAAGCGCATCGGTATGAGTGCTTCCTCACGGGTAGCCAAGCTGCTGGCACGCCCCATGTACTGGCTTTCGCTCATAGCTTCGCCCTTCGTTTGGTTGCTGGCCAAGAGTACTTCCATCATCTTCAGCCTGATGAACATCAACACCAGTGGCGAGAAGGTGACCGAAGAAGAAATCAAGTCGATGATTGACGAAGGCACCGAGAGCGGCGAGGTACAGGAAGTGGAACAGGACATCGTCGATCGAGTTTTCTCTTTGGGCGACCGTAGCGTGAGTACCATCATGACCCATCGCAACGACATCGTGTCCATCGACATCGACAACTCCAATGCCGAAACCTTCCAGATAGTGTGCGAGCACCTTTACCAAGTATATCCTGTCACCCGCGACCGCACGTTGGACGACATTGTGGGTGTAGTCTATCTGAAAGACCTCTTCGGCAAGTTGCAGGACACATCCTTCAACCTGCGCGACGTGATTCGCCCGGCACAATATTTCCACGAAAACATGGACGTCTATAAGTCGCTCGACCAAATCCGCAAGACCCACATCAAGTACGGCCTCATCTGCGACGAATTCGGCAGCCTGCAGGGAATCATCACCATGAAAGACATCCTGGAAGCCCTGGTCGGTTCGCTTCCCGGCGAGAGCGAAGACCCCGACATTCTTCCACGCAAGAACGGCGGCTGGCTCATCGACGGACAATGTTCCTTCTACGACTTCCTGAAACATTTCGATAGCGAAGACCTGTATGCCGAGTGCAGCTACAATACCTTGGGCGGCCTCATCCTGCAACAATTGGGACACATCCCTCAAGCAGGCGAAACACTTAGATGGAACGAGTTCCTGTTGGAAATTGTCGATATGGACGGAGCCCGAATTGACAAAGTGTCGGTCACCATTATCCCTGCCGAACCGGAATAAAGTAGCTTTATCCGATAAAAAAAGTGAAAAAGGGCGCTTTTTTTCTATAAAAAGAAGATTTTTCTTTCTAAAAGGCAAGGAAATTCAAAACTATCACTTATATTTGCTTACAGAATGATAAAATAGTAAAATCTAATAATTATGGAGAAAATTGATAGTCTGGACAGACAAATATTAGAAATCATATCACAGAATGCCCGTATTCCTTTCAAGGACGTAGCTGCCGAATGCGGCGTATCCCGCGCAGCCATTCACCAACGCGTTCAGCGACTGATAGATATGGGAGTCATCATCGGCTCGGGATACAACGTAAATCCGAAGAGCTTGGGTTACCGCACCTGTACTTATGTAGGCATCAAGCTGGAAAAAGGTTCGATGTACAAGGAAGCCGTGAAAGAGCTGAAAAAAATTCCTGAAATCATCGAATGCCACTTCACCACCGGTAACTATACGATGCTTACCAAGCTCTATTGCCGCGACAACGAGCACTTGATGGAGCTTTTGAATTCCAAGATTCAGGAAATTCCGGGCGTAACCGCCACCGAAACCTTGATTTCATTGGAACAGAGCATCAAGAAAGAAATCCCAATCTGCATGGAATAATGGAAGGTATCATTATTGGAATCAGCACTTTCCTCATCATCGGTCTTTTCCATCCCGTGGTGATTAAGGCCGAATATTATTGGGGAACCCGTTGTTGGTGGATTTTCCTGATTTTGGGAATCTTGGGAATCATCGGTGCCCTGTTAGTGGAGAATATCCTGATTTCCTCCCTCCTGGGTGTTTTCGCCTTCTCGTCCCTTTGGACCATCAAGGAGGTATTCGACCAGCGCAAGCGTGTCTTGAAAGGTTGGTTCCCGATGAATCCGAAACGGAAACATGAATACGAATAAAAAAAGAGCATCCTGATTGAGGATGCTCTCTTTTTTATGCCGGATTATATACTTGCAACGTCCGTTCTCCCTTCATGGCACCATAGGCATTGTATGCCAAGGAGCCCATTTCGTCTTCTCCCGGCATCATCACAACCGGTGCCAGATAATCTATCCACGGCAGGAAGACCTTCATGCAATAGTCGCTATGGGCAATACCGCCTGTTACGATAATGGCATCCACTTGTCCCTTCAAGGCTACATAACGGGCACCCACCTCGCGGGCAACGGTATAGAACATGGCATCGACCACACTCTTGTACGGCTCTTCACCTTCTTCCGCCTTGGCAGCGATGGTAATCATATCGTTATTGCCGAGGTATGCCGACAATCCGCCACGGCCACTCAACATCTTCTTGATTTGAAGCTTGCTGTACTGACCACTGAAGCACAAATCCACCAATTGACCGGCAGGAACGGTACCTGCACGTTCGGTACTGAAAGGACCTTCGCCATCGAGGGCGTTGTTCACATCAATCACTTGTCCCTTACGATGGGCGCCGACGGAAATACCACCTCCCAAATGCACAACAATCAGATTCAAATCCTCATACTTCCGACCGATGGAGGCTGCATATTTACGGGAAACCGCCTTACTGTTCAATGCATGGAAAATGGACTTTCGTTCGATGTCAGGAATACCTGTGTAACGGGATTCGGGCATGAACTCATCGGCTACCACCGGGTCGGCGATATAGGCAGGACATTGGCACTCTTCGGCAAAGTCCACAGCAATGAGCGCACCCAAGTTGCTGGCATGCTCCATCTCGGCATAGGTCAGGTCATGAATCATCTGCTCATTGATGGCATAGATACCGCTGGGCGTCGGCTTCAGCAATCCGCCACGGGCAATGACGGCATCGAACTGCACCGGAATACCAGCCTTGGCCAACATATCGCGTACAAACTGCTTACGGTATGGAAGCTGTTCGATGATGTGGGTATATGGCGCCAAGTCTTCCAACGGATGGTGGGCGCCCCCTACCCATACGGGTTTATCGTCTTCGTACAAGGCCAACTTAGTGGAAGTCGAGCCAGGATTGATCACAAATATCTTCATACTTATCTATTTTATTTCTTGTTGTCACTACATACACAGGCAAATGCCAAGCTATAGAATTTCGAGTTACCCGAGTCGGCACGCGAGGGCACTACCACCGGAGCCGTTGTACCTTGCAGCATCCCCGCCATATTGGCATCACCGAACAAGGACAAGGTTTTATAAAAGGTGTTGGCAGCAATGATGTTCGGGAAGATGACCATATCGGCATGTCCCACCACGGGCGAACTGATACCTTTCACTTCACCGCTATGCGAATCGCAAGCCGTCTTGGCATCCATCGGGCCATCCAGGAACATCGGTCCATAAGTCCCCGCCTCGGCACGTTCCTTCAAGGTTACATAGTCGAGGGTGAAAGGGAACTTCTCGTTCACTTTCTCCGTGCAATGAATCAATGCCACACGAGGAGTTTCGATACCCATCCGCCGGCACACATCCACATTATACCGAATCATGGCATCCAGATGATCCAACGTAGGATTAGGAATCACCGCCGCATCCGAGAAGAAAAGCAATTTATTATAGGTAGGGATTTGTGCCACCGTGATATGACTCAGCACATTGCCTTTGGGGAGCAAACCGCGTTCTTTATTCAAAACCGCCCGAAGCAGATTATCGGTATTGATAATCCCCTTCATCAGCACATCGGCATGGCCTTCACGCACCAAGAGCACTCCTTCCTGAGCCGCAACGTCCGGGCTACTGGCTTCGAACACCTTCACATGGTCAGGATATTGTTGACGGATGTATTCAGCATTGAGTAAATGAGGCGTGTCGGCCACCAGCAGGAAGTCGGCAAATCCTTCACGCAAGCTACGAATAATGACATATTCCGTATGAGGGTCGTTCGGGCAAACCACCACAACACGCTTACGTTCCTTCATGGCTCGTAAACGACTGACTAAGCTGGAAAAGTCCTGTATCGGTTCCATTCGCATAAGATTTTAAGTAGAACAGATACAAAGATAGGAAATTTCTGAAAGAAACAACCTATTGTTTTCTTTTTTTGGCGCAGATTACACGGATTTCACGGTTTTTATTGTAAAGTAAACATCAATCTACCCCCAACACGTTTCGAGCAAAGCAAAGAAAAGAACCGTGTCAATCCATATAATCCGTGCCTAAAACAAACCGCCGCTCGCAGAATCGGACGTTCAAAACCGAACAAAGTGTCCGATATCGGACACCTCTAAAAATCAACTTTCATTGAATATCAACACTTTACGTTTCTGGCACGGTTTTTGCTGTAAGATAAGCGGTAATGTACGATTATGAACGAAAATAAAAACAATCAAAATATGGATAGAGAAATACCTAAAGAAGTTCGAAGAAAAGAACGTAACCAAAAAATTATGAAGTACGGTGGCATCGGTGCCGGAATCATTGTGTGTATGGCTTTGCTCATCTCCTTCATGCAAAGCAGTGTGAAGCGTCGGGACATCGTCTTCTCGACCGTCGATAACGGAACCATCGAAGTCAGCGTCAGTGCATCGGGCAAGGTGGTGCCTGCTTTCGAGGAAATCATCAACTCGCCCATCAATAGCCGCATCATCGAGGCTTACCGCAAGGGGGGCGATAGCGTGGATGTAGGTACACCCATCTTGAAGCTCGACTTGCAAAGCACCGAAACGGCATACAAGAAACTCCTCGACGAAGAGCAGATGCGCCGCTATCAGTTGGAGCAGCTGAAGATTACCAACGAAACCCAACTCAGCAACATGGCGATGAACGTCAAGGTCAGTGCCATGGAGCTGAACCGCAAGGAAGTGGAGCTTCGCAACGAACGCTACCTGGACAGCATCGGTTCGGGGACCACCGACAAGGTGCGCCAAGCGGAATTGGCCTATAATAAAGGGATGTTGGAATTGGAACAGCTCCGCCAACAATACGAAAACGAAAAGAAGGTAAAGGCTGCCGACTTGAAGGTGAAGGAACTCGAATTCAACATCTTCTCGAAGGGCTTGGCAGAGATGAAGCGCACTTTGGACGATGCCCAAATCCGTTCGCCTCGCAAGGCTATCCTGACCTTCGTGGAAACACAGGTAGGTACACAGGTATCGCAAGGTCAACAAATCGCTATCATCTCAGACTTGAGCCACTTCAAGGTAGAAGGCGAGATAGCCGACACTTACGGAGATAGAGTAGCCGCCGGTGGCAAGGCTATTGTGAAGATGGGAAGCGAAAAGTTGGAAGGTACCATCAGCAGCGTCACTCCACTCTCGAAGAACGGCGTGATTTCCTTCACCGTACAATTAGTGGACGATAGCCACAAGCGCCTCCGCTCGGGCTTGAAGACGGATGTCTATGTAATGAATGCCGTGAAGGAAGACGTGATGCGCATTGCCAATGCCTCTTACTACGTGGGTCGTGGCGATTATGAACTTTTTGTATTGGATAGCGAAAACGAAATCGTGAAGCGCAAGGTGAAACTCGGGGACTCGAACTTCGAATATGTAGAGGTCATCAGCGGTCTCCAACCGGGCGACCAAGTGGTGGTGAGCGACATGAGTAGCTATAAGAACAAGAATAAATTGAAAGTGGAATAATTTAGTGCACCACAGATTACACAGATTTTCACGGATTAATTTATAATCCAATCTGTGTCAATCCGTGTAATCTGTGGTGAAAAAAAGAAATAGAAAATAAGGAACAACATTCATTCTCATTTTAATTATGATAAAACAGTATTTCAAGCAAGCGTGGACGATGATGCGACAAAACAAACTATTCACGTCCATTTATGTAGCCGGTACAGGGCTTTCCATTGCCTTTACCATGGTGCTATTCATTATCTATTATGTGAAGTTCGCTCCCGTTTATCCGGAGTATAACCGTGACCGGACGCTGGTTATCAACAACATGGCTGTTGCTGAAAAAGGAGCCGAGGGATGGAATTCCTGTAATACGGGTGCAAGTCCTAAGATTGCAGAGTTGGTCAAAGGCTTGCCACATCTGGATGAAGTGGGCATAGCAATGATGAACACTCGGGCAGAAAGCACTGTCCTTCTTCCTAACAGCAACGAACAATTGGAAGTAACTCCGGGCATGGTGGATGCCGGATTCTGGAAAGTCTTTACTTTCCAATTCTTGAACGGAAAGCCTTTCGATGAAGTTAGTGTAGAAGCCGAACTCCCTATCGCTATCTTATCAGAGAGTTTAGCCAAACGAATCTTTGCCTCAACCGATGTAGTAGGGAAGTATTTTTCTTACGATGGTAAGGATATGCAAGTGGTAGGTGTTGTGGCAGATGTATCGGGAACAACACCGGCTACAGCAGCCGACCTTTACATTCCCCTTTATTATGGTGGAGAGAACCGACCTGGGCAAAATAGTCTGTTAGGTTCCGTTGCCGTTTACATGACTGCAACCTCTGCTTCCGAATTGGACCTTCTCCGTAATGAGGTGGTGGATGTCCTTAACCGTTATGACCAAGAAAACCAGAAATTTTCCCACTTCTACATGGAACAACCCGATGTCTGGTGGAAAAATACTTTTCGTGAAAGCTGCAACAGTACCCCTGACATTGCCGGTGCTATCCGAAGCATCCTCTATATGCTGTTGGCATTGCTCTTTATCCCGGCTATGAACCTTTGTGGCATGATTTCTTCCCGAATGGACGAACGCATGAGCGAACTCGGCGTACGCAAGGCATACGGAGCCACCAATATGGGGCTGATTTCCCAAGTATTGACTGAAAACCTTTTGCTTACTTTAGTAGGTGGATTAGTTGGTTTGGCATTGGCATACCTCATCGCTTTAACTGGTGGTGAATGGATTTATCATCTGTTCGATACTTTTATTTGGTCAAAAGGTGTCCAACCAGTCTATACGGTCGAAATGCTGTTCAATCCGACACTCTTCCTGTCGGTTTTCGGATTGTGCGTCATTCTGAATCTGATTTCGGCTCTAGTGCCTACCGTATTGGCACTTCGCCATTCCATTATTTATTCCATTCAATCCAAAAGATAAAGCCTTATGAACAAAATAATCAAACAAATCTGGAACCAGCGAGGCATGAACGGCTGGATATTCATCGAAGTAATCATTGCCGGATTTTTCCTCTGGACAGTGATTGACCCAATGTATGTGCTTATGGTCAACCACCTGGAAGACAAAGGATATGAAGAGGACGGTCGATATGTATTGAACTTGGGTGCATACGGAAGCACCCATGGAAAACGTGACACCACCATTACCAACGACATGCGAAAAGAAGCCTTCTTACGTATTTCCCAATTGGTGCGTGAACAGCCCGAAGTGGATGCTTCCTATATTTCCCTGTATAGTTCATTACCTAATGCTACAAATTGGAACGGTGGACAATATTTCCCTGATACACTTTCTATAAAAGAAGAAAAATACACACATGCGCAATCATATGATTACCTAAAGGAAACAAAAAGCGACATTTTTCGCACACTTGGCATAAAGGATGCGCTGACTGGCAAAGAAATGACATTAACCGAAGATGCCATGGCTCGTAATCTTGTATTCATTTCCGAGCATTTTGCGAAAAAGATGTTTGGAACGATACAAGTTGTCGGACAAAAGATCTACCCTAGTTCAACCCGAAGTTTAGAGATTGGTGGCATATTCAAAAATATAAAGACTAGAGATTATACTGCCTCTTATCCATTGATGATCAGCATGAACAAGGATTTCCAAATGCATGACTTTGTACACAAGAATCACTTCATCGTATTCCGATTGAAAGCAGGTGTGGATTTCGAGAAGTTCAATGAACGATTCAAGAAGGAAGTCGCTCCACACATGAGCCAAGGCAACTTCTATTTCGACAACATTCAGCCTTTAGCAGAAAAGCGTCAGGAGTTAGGAACCATGTTTGGTGTCTACAACAAGTTCCGTCTAAAAGGTTCTTTGGCAGCCTTCACCCTCCTCTGTATCTTCCTTGGCATGGTGGGCACCTTCTGGATTCGATGCAATGCCCGTCGTCAGGAAATCGGGTTGATGCGAAGCATGGGTGCAACGGAAGGACGGGTCAGAAACCAATTCCTCACCGAAGCAGGCATCTTGGTAACAGCTGCTTTCGTGTTCTCACTTATCTTGGTGGTGAACCTCGTGGTGATAGCGGATGGCATGGCTCAACAGAATGTAACGGGTGAGTTTCAATTTGCCCTCGTCAGCGAATGGCTTTCACCGGGTGTACAGTTCACCATGGTCAGCCTCATCACCTACTTTGCTTTGCTAGCCATCGCCTTGATAGGTACTTTGATTCCCGTCCGTAGAGCCGTGAAGGTACTTCCGGCGGATGCTTTAAGAGATGAATAAATTAACAAAAAAGAATAATAACAAATAAAAAATAAGAAACATTATGGCAACAATGATTAAACTTACAGGTATCAACAAGATTTACCGTACAGAAGAAATTGAAACACAGGCATTGGAAAATGTGAACCTTGAAGTACAGAAAGGCGAATTCCTCAGCATCATGGGACCTTCCGGATGCGGAAAATCGACTCTGCTCAACATCATGGGCTTGCTTGACTCGCCTACTTCGGGAACCATCGAAATCAACGGCACACGCACCGAAGGAATGGGCGACAAGGAATTGGCGGCCTTCCGTAACCAGACACTGGGTTTTGTCTTCCAAAGCTTCCACCTCATCAATTCACTGAATGTGCTGGACAATGTGGAGCTCCCGTTGCTCTACCGCAAGATGTCGG
>JAFQBF010000053.1 GCA_017416735.1 Bacteroidaceae bacterium
GGCGGCACCTTGTGTGTGGTCGATGTCAGGATAGGCGATGATACTGCTCACCAACACCAATCCGGTGAGGGCACAGATGACAACGGTATCCCAGAAAGTGCCGGTGGATGATACCAATGCCTGACGGACGGGGTTTCGTGTTTGGGCGGCAGCTGCTACGATGGGAGCGGAGCCCAAGCCCGATTCGTTGGAAAACAAGCCGCGGGCGATGCCGAAGCGGGCAGCCATCATCACCGTGGTTCCCACAAATCCGCCTCCGGCAGCTTGGGGAGTGAAGGCGCTTTCCACAATCAGTTGGAGAGTCTGACCCAAGTAAGGTGCATTCAGAATCAGGATATAAACGCATCCCAGGAAATAGAAGATAGCCATGAAAGGTACCAAGGCACCGCATACGGAGGCAATGCCTTTGACACCGAACAGGATGACGAGGGCTACGGCTGCAGCCAATATCAATCCGGTGGTGTGGGTCGATACGCCTAATGTCTCATTGATTAATAAGGAGATGGAGTTTGCCTGTACCGTGTTGCCGATTCCGAAAGCTGCCAAAGCGGTAAATATACAAAAGAGTATGCCCAACCATTTCATCTTCAGTCCCCGTTCTAGGGCATACATCGGTCCTCCCAACATCTCGCCGTCTTCCGTCTTGATGCGGTATTTGATGGCAAGCAACCCTTCGGTATATTTGGTAGCGATGCCGAAAACACCGGTTATCCAGCACCAAAGTACGGCACCAGGACCTCCGAGGGCTACGGCTGTGGCTACACCGATGATGTTTCCCGTACCGATGGTGGCTGCCAACGAGGTGGCCAAGGCACCGAACTGGCTTACGTCGCCTTCGGACTTGTCATCTTTGGAGACGGACAGACGGATGGCGGTCAGAATCTTTCGTTGCGGAAAGCGCAGGCGGATGGTCAGATACAAGTGGGTTCCCAGCAGGAGGATAATCATTGGCCAACCCCACAGGAAGGCACTGATGGCTTCGGTGATTTGTTGTAGGTGTTCCATGGTAGATTAGGGTTAAGGGGTTATAAAAAGAATCGTGTCATCCTGACCATACCTTTATCTAAAAATCAAAAAAGATTTCAGATCCTTCGCGATGCTCAGGATGACACGGAGTAGGGAAGAATATCAAATATTTTCAATTCCTTCCAAATTTTTGGCGATATCCTCGTCCTTCAACTCATAATTCATCAGGTTTCCAGCCAAATATTGGTCGTAAGAAGCCATATCAATCAAGCCGTGACCGGAGAGGTTGAAGAGGATAACTTTTTCTTCGCCTGTCTCGATGCACTTCTTTGCTTCGCGAACGGCAGCTGCGATGGCATGACAGGATTCAGGAGCCGGGATGATGCCTTCTGTCTGGGCAAACAAGCAACCGGTTTCGAAAGTTTCCAGCTGGTTGATGTCCATCGCTTCCATTAGTCCGTCCTTCAGGAGTTGCGAAACGATGACACCGGCACCGTGGAAACGCAAACCTCCAGCATGGATATTGGCTGGAGCAAACTTGTGTCCCAACGTGTACATCGGGAGCAACGGAGTGTAGCCTGCTTCGTCGGCATAGTCATAGTGGAACTCGCCACGGGTGAGCTTCGGACAAGAAGCCGGTTCGGCTGCGATGAAGCGTGTCTTGCGGCCTTCCTTGATGGTGTGGCGCATGAACGGGAAGCAGATACCGCCAAAGTTGGAACCGCCACCGAAGCAACCAATTACGATGTCGGGATATTCGCCGGCCATCTCCATCTGCTTTTCAGCTTCCAAGCCGATAACCGTCTGATGAAGAGTTACGTGGCTCAATACCGAGCCGAGGGTATATTTACAGTTAGGTGTAGTACGTGCCAATTCGATAGCTTCCGAGATAGCTGTACCGAGCGAGCCTTGATGATTCGGAGTCTTGGTCAGGATGTCCTTGCCGGCACGGGTGGACATGGACGGCGACGGAGTGACCTGTGCACCGAAGGTCTGCATGATGCTGCGGCGATATGGCTTCTGGTTGTAGCTGATTTTCACTTGATAGACAGCAGCTTCGAGGCCGAATACCTTAGCGGCATACGAGAGGGCTGCACCCCATTGTCCAGCACCTGTTTCGGTCGTGACGTTGCTCACGCCTTCTTCCTTGCAATAATAAGCCTGGGCGATGGCCGAGTTCAGCTTGTGCGAGCCGATGGGGCTTACACTTTCGTTCTTGAAGTAGATGTGTGCCGGAGTGCCCAATGCCTTTTCCAGTCCGTAGGCACGCACCAACGGAGTGGAACGCCAATACTTGTAATATTCGCGTACGGTTTCGGGAATTTCAATCCAGGCATTCTCCATGTCGAGTTCCTGATGACACAATTCCTTGGCAAAGATAGGGTAGAGGTCTTCAGGCTTCAAGGGTTCCTTGGTTTTCGGGTTCAATGGCGGCATCGGCTTGTTTTTCATATCCGCCTGTATGTTATACCAGAATCTTGGAATTTCGTCCTCTGGCAAGATAAATCTTTTCTGTTTTGTGCTCATATTCTTACTTTTTATTAGTTGGACGGCAAAAGTAAGGAAAAAATGTTTCCCTTGCTAATTATTGCTCCGTTTTTTTATAAATAATATTTCATACGATGATACCTTATAAGGTGTATTCCAGTTGTTTGACGCAAAACGATGAATAATTTTCTATTTTTTTTGTATGTAGATTAAACCTTTTACCATTTTTAAAGTCAAAGAAGTATAGTTTAGTTTAGTTTAGTTTTTAGTTTTCTCTGAGATTCCGGCCAATAGTGATGTTGACCGGTTTCGTTTTTTATGGAGGTTTATTTGGATGTTATCTCCACTTTTTGTTACTTTGTGTCCATAAAAATAAAAAGGATGAAACGAATATCTATGATAGCGGCCTTGTCCATCCTCGTTTTGAGCGGATGCAAGGATGCCAAGAAAAGTGAGCAGGAGGAAGTGAAACGCATCTTCCAGATAGAGAGTGTGGATGAAAATACGGGCTTGCAGCAGATGCAGGTATCTAAAGTGAATCAGGAGATTTCCTGCAAGGGGAAGAAGTTCACCTTGATGGTGGAACGTGTTCCAAGTGACGATCTTCCCCGTGTGAAAAGTGATATGGGTTTGTTTGCCGACAATAAGATAAAGGTGAAGATAACCCGTGAAAGCGGTACGGCCTTGTTCGAGAAGACGTTTACCAAGAACGATTTTGCATCTTTTCTTACCGAGAAATTCCTCGCTAACTCCGTATTGGAGGGGTTGGTTTTTGATGATGTGCGCACGGCCGAGAAGAAGGAAATAACCCTTGCGTCCAGTGTGAGTTATCCGATGACCGACCTTTATGTACCTTTCGTGTTGGTGGTTACTCAAGATGGAAAGCTCAATATTTCAATGGATGAGGATATGGGGGAGATGACTTTCTTGGAGGATGAGAAAGAATGAATATAAAAAAAGGAGGCGGTTGCCTCCTTTTTTCTGTTATTCCATTTGTTTGTAGTCTTTTGCCAAACCGCCGGTACTGGTTTCCTTGTACAGGGAAGGAAGGTCGTGACCGGTTTGTTTCATTACTTCCACCACCTTGTCGAACGATACGCGGTGAGTTCCGTCGGTAAATGCCGAGTAGATGTTGGAGTCGAGGGCACGTGCTGCCGCATACGCATTACGTTCGATGCAAGGAATCTGTACTAAACCGCATACAGGGTCGCAAGTCATGCCCAAGTGGTGTTCCAATCCCATTTCACAAGCATATTCAATTTGTGCAGGGCTACCACCGAAGAGTTGGCTGGCAGCTGCTGCGGCCATCGAGCATGCTACGCCCACTTCAGCCTGGCATCCGCCTTCGGCACCCGAGATGGTGGCATTGTGCTTCACGATATTGCCCACCAAACCGGCTGTTGCCAAAGCACGTAACATGCGCATTTCGCTGAAATCGCGGCTCTTCTTCAAATGGTAGAGTACGGCAGGTACTACACCACAAGAACCGCAGGTAGGAGCCGTTACAATCTTTCCGCCCGATGCATTTTCTTCGCTTACCGCCAATGCATACGAGAATACCAAACCGCGTGATTTCAAGTTATCCTTGTATCCGTTGGCTTTTATATAATAGGTGGCTGCCTTGCGTCGTAGGTTCAAAGGACCAGGAAGGGCACCTTCTTGTTCCAAACCGCGTTCTACAGCTTCGCTCATGGTCTTCCAAACTTCATGCAGATAGTCCCAGATGTCCGATTCTTCACATTGCTGAACGTATTCCCAATAGCTGCGTCCGGTACGTTCACACCAGCCTAATATTTGGCTCATCTTGTTCATGTCGTAGATGTCGGGCGATGCGTTGGTATTGATGCCTTCTTCTGCCAGGGCGCCGCCACCTACGCTATATACAGTCCATTCGTCAGTAACTTTTCCACGTTCGTCTTTCGACTTGAAGAGCATGCCGTTGGGGTGGAAGGGAAGGAAATGTTGAGGTTCCCAATTCAATTTCAACGGGGCATGAGGTTCCAATGTGTCGATGATGGCCACGTCCGTCATGTGACCCTTGCCGGTAGCTGCCAAGCTTCCGTATAGGGTTACTTCGAAAGCCTTGGCTTCGGGATGCTTGGCCAAGAATTGTTCGGCAGCATTACGAGGCCCCATAGTGTGACTGCTGGAAGGACCGATGCCGATGCGGTATAATTCTTTTAATGTCTTCATAAGTATGTCTGTTTATGGATAATGGGCAAAGGTATAAAAAAAATCCGAATATCAATCCAAATCTACCACCGTAATTCCTGCTCCTCCGAATTGTACGTGTTCGTCCTGATAGTGGGCTACCCCGGGAACACCGGCTAAGTATTGTCGTATCAGGGTGCGGAGGATGCCGTTCCCTGTTCCGTGAAGAATGCGTACGCGACTGATACCCAACAGGATGGCGTCGTCGATGAAGTAGGTCACGGCCTGGATGGCTCCGTCTCCGCGCATACCCCGCACGTCGATGTCGTGCTTGAAGTCGAGCTTCTTTTCATACACGTGGTCTTGTGTCTGGGTGCTGACAAAGCTGCTTGCGGCATTACTCTTCTGGATAGGTGCATCGGTATGCTCCAGGCGGTCAATTTTGACGTTTGTCTTGATCATACCGAAGGATACGATGGCGGTCTTTCCGCTGATTTCGAGTACTTCTCCCACACCCGTCTGCCCCTTTATTTTCACGATGCTTCCCTTTCCGATGGGCTTTGCCTTAGTCTCGATGACAGGGTGTGAAGCGTTGGAAGAGGCTTGCGGCTTGTTCTTCTTGTCCTTCTTGCGTTCCTGCTTTTCGCGGAGTTTCTGCATCTTGCGGGCTATCTTGTCCTCTTCGTTCTGCTTGTTGAGGTCGTCTATCTGTTCCTTGAAGTCGGTCAGCTCCTGGCGTGCCAATCGGGTCTTTTCCTTCTCGGCCTGTGCTTCCTTGATGGTGCGGATGGTGTTTTCGATGCGTGCGTTCGATTCCTGAAGAAGACTTTCCGCATCCTCCTTCGCCTTTTTCAAAATCGCCTTGCGGTTTTTCTCCAGTTCCTGAATCTCGGCCTCGTATCGGGCGATGGTGTCTTCCATCTGCTTTTCGCGCTTGCGGATGTTCTGGCGCTTGGTTTCCCAATAACGCTTGTCGCGCACGATGTCTTGCAGATACTTGTCGGCATTGATGTATTCGCTGCCCACGATTTCCGAAGCATCGGCTATTACTTCCTCGGGCAAACCGATTTTGCGGGCAATCTCCACGGCGAAAGAACTTCCTGGGTTGCCAATCTGAAGCTGGAAGAGGGCTTGCATCAGGTGGCGGTCGTATAGCATGGCACCGTTCACCACGCCTTCGTGGTCTTCGGCAAAGTGTTTCAGGTTTTGATAGTGTGTGGTGATGACCCCGAACGTGCGCTTCTCGTTGAATCGCTTCAGGACGGCTTCGGCTATGGCACCCCCGATTTGAGGTTCCGTACCTCCACCGAACTCGTCAATGAGGATGAGGCTTCGTTCGTTGCAGCTCTTCATCATGTTCTTCATGTTGGTGAGGTGCGATGAGTAAGTACTGAGGTCGTCCTCGATGCTCTGTTCGTCTCCAATGTCGATGAAGATGCTTCCGAAGATGCCGGCATGGCTACGTTCGTGCAAGGGGATGAGCATACCGCATTGCAGCATATATTGCAAAAGTCCTACCGTTTTGAGGCATACCGACTTGCCCCCGGCGTTAGGACCGGAGATGATGAGGATGCGTTGTTGAGTGTTCAGCTCGATGTCCAAGGGTACTACCTTTTTATTATGCTTGGCCAGCGAGAGTTGCAGCAGGGGGTGGATGGCCGTTGTCCAATCCAGCACTTGCTTGTTCTCGAATACGGGCTTGATGGCCTTTATCTGAATGGCGAAATGGGCCTTGGCACGGATGAAGTCGATTTCTGCTAAGAATTCGTACGATTGCAGGATGGCTGGTACTTGCGGACGTACAGTGGCCGAGAACTCCGTCAGGATGCGGATAATCTCGCGTCGTTCCTCGCCTTCCAGTTCGCGGATGCGGTTGTTGGCTTCCACCACTTCGGCCGGCTCGATGAAGACCGTCTTTCCGGTGGCCGACTCATCGTGTACGATGCCCTTTATCTTGCGCTTCAAGCCTGGTGCCACGGGAATCACCAAGCGTCCGTCGCGCATAGTGGGTGTCACGTCCTTGTCCACATACCCTTCGGCCTGTGCGTTGCGCAGGATGGCGTGGAGGCTTCGGGAGATGCTTCCCGTGGTCTGTGCCAGTTCCCTGCGGATACGGAGCAATTCCGAAGAGGCGTTGTCGCGTATCTTGCCGAACTTGTCGAGGATGGTGTTGATGCGGCTGATGAGTTGGGGAAACACCATGATGTCGCCCGCTAAAGAGCGGAGGTAAGGGTAGGGGGAGGCAGCGCCTTCCTCTTCGCCTTCTTCGCCCGAGGTGCGTTGCAGGAATCGCACGATGTCGCGGATGGTTTCGAGCGAGCGTCTCAGATCGAAGAGCTCGTGTTCCTCCATATACATACCTTCCACACGGATGCGCTTCAGCGATGGACGCACGTCGAAAAAGTATTGGTCGGGGAAGTCGTCTTCTTCCTGTATGATGCGGATGAACTCCGTGGCTTCTTCCAGGCGTCGGTTGATTTCGTCATACGATTCGGAGAAGGCCATATCATAGACACGTTCTTCGCCCAGGGTGCTGAGGCATTTTTCTTTCAGCAGCTGGCGGATGGAGTCGAACCCTATTTTCTGCTCGAAATTCTGAGGGTATATCATAGTTGTTCTTTATCTATTTACTGTTTGTGGCGCAAAGATACGATTTATTTGATGATTTTGTTATGATATGGATGGAAAGTATAGGATTAAAATTGTTTCATTTGAAACTATTTTTGCACAAATCTTTGCAATGTGAGCAAAAAGTATTAATTTTGCACCCGATTTTGAAAGATAAAGGTAAAAATATGAAAGCATTCATGATGACACTTCTTTGTGCATTGGTATTTTCGGTACCTTCTTTTGCACAAGGATTCAATGACAAGGCCGATAACATTGTCGGCGAGTATTTGACAGACCGTGGAGGTAGTAAGAGTAAGGTTCGTGTAACTAAAAGCGCAGATGGGACTTATAGTGCCCAGGTCTTTTGGGTAGAAAAGCCGTACGATGACAAAGGAAACAAGCGTAAGGATGTGAAGAATCCGGACAAGAGTCTGCGTAATGTAGATATCGACCAAGTGGTGATTGTAAAGGGCTTGAAGTACGATGCTGAAGACAAGAATTGGGGGGATGCCAAGATTTATGACCCTTCGAAAGGTATTCGTGTGAACGTAACGGCCGAGTTTGTGGAGGCTAATAAGCTGAAATTGCGTGGCACAATCTTCGGAATTGGTACTACTCTTTATTGGACACGTATTCAATAAATCATTTTATATCATCAGTTATTTTTTGTATTCCTGTTCGGGCATATGCTTGGGCAGGATTTTTTTTAGGGAAATTAATGAAGTGAAGGGATAAAAAAAAGTTGTAAATCAAATGACCTACAACCTTTTCTTGCGGAGAGAGAGATTGACAAGCCCATCCCTTCGCTGCCGCGAGCCTCCTTACAAGAAAAAAAACAGATGAAACCCTTCAAATAAATTTGAGTATTTCATCTGTTTCTTTCTTGCGGAGAGAGAGGATTTCGAACTCTTCCCTATAAAGATTTATTTTCAATCAGTTAATGTTCAAAATTTCATTTTCTGTAGCATTTCTGTAGCAATCTTATGATTTTCTAATGAAATGCTATTGACAGCCCTTTGCCATCATGTTTACGGGTTCAAAGATAGATATTTTCCAACTTATATCCAAATAATTTATAATAAACATGTTACATATTTTTTGCTACACTTTTAGTGCAAGGTGCAAGCCCCTTAATATATAAGGAGACTTGCACCTTGCACTAAGGACACCATGACTCATTTCAATCAAAGCAAATATTCCATGGATAATTTGTGAATAAAGAAAGTTTTTCGTTATTTTGCTACATAAACTAAAGCAAACGGAAAAACATATGAAATACCCGATTGGAATACAAAGTTTTGACCAAATCATCAACGATGGTTACGTGTATGTAGATAAAACGGAATTGATTTATCGAATGGCGACTGAAGGTAAAATCTATTTTCTCAGTCGTCCACGTCGTTTTGGAAAAAGTTTGTTAATCTCTACTCTCAAAAACTATTTCTTGGGAAAGAAGGAGTTGTTCAAAGGACTGGCTATCGATCCTTTGGAAAAGGAATGGTTAGAATATCCGGTGTTTCATATCGACTTCAATGGGAATGACTTTACCAAAGCTAGAACTTTAGAAGATATCATAGAAGGTTCTATTGCTTCATGGGAAACGGTTTATGGGAAAGACCCTAATTTCAGCAACATAGGCAAGAGATTTTCGTATGTATTGGCGCAGGCTCATAAAAAATATGACCGTCGTGCTGTAGTGCTCATCGATGAATACGACAAGCCCATTCTTGATGTACTCGACACTGGAATTTCGTCTCTAGTTGATGGTGAAAGGCGATTGTTAGAAGACCAGCATCGTGAAATTCTGAAAGGTTTTTACTCAACCTTCAAAGCGGCAGACGAACATTTAAAGTTTGTTCTACTTACCGGTGTCACCAAGTTTTCACAAGTAAGCGTATTCAGCGGATTCAACCAGCCAGCAGACATCAGCATGGATCCTCGTTATGAAGCACTTTGCGGTATCACGACTGAAGAGTTATATCATGACTTTGATGAACCTATCCAGACATTGGCCATAAAATTCGGATTTACGGAAGAAGAAATGAAGGATTTTTTAAAGCAGAAATACGATGGTTACCATTTTGGTGAAAGTTTGATTGATATCTATAATCCATTTAGCTTGCTGAATGCTTTTGCATCACAACGAATAGACGATTATTGGTTCCGCAGTGGCACACCTACTTATTTAGTACGCTTACTCAAGCACAACAAAGAAAATCTGAATGAATTGACAGGAAAATATTACGATCCAAGTCAGTTCATTGACTACAAAGCAGATGTGGAAATGCCGCTTCCTATGATATACCAAAGCGGTTACCTTACCATTAAGGGGTACAACATGCGTCAGAACACATTCTTGTTGGACTTTCCAAACAACGAAGTTAAAAAAGGATTTGTCTCCATCGTAGCTAATGACTATTTAGGTACAAAAACAGATACTGGTAGTTGGGCACGTGATGTGGTCAACTCTTTAGAAGCTGGAGATACGGAAAAGTTTTGCAAGTTATTAACCTCCTTCTTGTCCGACATTCCTTATTCCATGCGCCGTAAGGAAGACGAACGGGAAAAAGGACGTTATTTCCACTACACTTTCTACTTGCTTATGCGTATGATTAGTTGTTACACCATATATACAGAGAAACAACAGAGTGAAGGAAGGGTAGATTGTATCATCGAAACACCTGATTACATCTATATTTTCGAATTCAAGCTTGATGGTACGGCTAATGAAGCTTTAGAACAAATAGAGGAAAAGGGTTATGCCCGTCCTTACCAAGCAGACATTCGAAAATTGCATAAAATTGGAGTTAGCTTTTCTTCTGTATCAGGCACCGTAGACGATTGGAAAGTCTTGTAAGATAAATATTAAATTTAAGAAATGGAAAATCTAAGTTCTGTAATACGTGCCATTTTTGTTAAAATGGACGGTGATGAAGTTCTAAAAGAATTAGGATTTTGGAATATTGAAGAGAAGGACACTAGCATTCCTTCCCATTTGGACTCCGACATTATGGAGTCCAACATTGTGAATAGATTACTAGAAGTCAATAGCAAAAGTACAATAGACCAACTTTCTATGTTAGGTCAAATAGTTCAACATAAATGGATGGAAAAAGATAAGGCCTGTATATCGTTACAGTTTCAACAAGATTCATCTGTTTTTAATATCTTATTACATTTTGCATCCAAATGCCTAATCATAAAAGACCGGGAACCATTATGTCAATACCATTATTTACTAAGATGGCATATGCTTACAACGATGGTTGGTGAAGATCTCTTTACAACATCTTTTTTAGCATCAAGGGATATAAAGTTGAAATATGAACGACAGAGTTTTGACTGGAGTGCGTTTATAGGACATAATTGTAAAGAATTAAACAATCTATTTGAAAAGCCAATTTCCGAACTACACATGCATTTAAATGGTTCGTCCTATAATTTTGACCTAAGCTGGCAATGTTTGATGAACAATATATGCAGAATGCAAAAGCACTTTGAGAATGAACATCCATATAATAAATATAAGGAATCAGCTAAAGATATGTACGAAAAGATGAAAAGGGCAGCATTCATCAGATATTATTTAGCTGGTGCAGTTGGTTGTATTCCACAAAAAATTACAACCAAGCAACTTTATGACGCATTATTTCCTGACAAGGAATTTATCGAAAAGTGCAAACAGGATATTAAAACAACAACAGATAATGAAAGAATTATATTTATAAAAGATTTATTAAAAAACAAGAAAGATATACAGGAGTGTATAGATCAGAATCGTAATTCAAATCAGAAAAAATCAATTGATGAGTTCTACTCATTGAAACAAAAGCAAAATTTTGATAATGATTTGCAAACTGACGATGTGTTAGACTATATTTATGTCAGCCATTATTCACGTGAGCCTATAGAAAACAAGGTTTTAGCATCTGAACGTAAGTTCATGTATATGGTATTTAAGGCCATTTACAAAGACGATAAGAAAGAACACAGTGAAATTGCAACCTTGTTTTATGCGTACTTGTTATATAAGAGTTATTTTAGACACGAAATATTACAACTGAATGAAAGGGTTGGCTTTGCAAATTTTGCCAGTTACGAAGAAAAGAAGACGGACTATATTTTAGATGAATATAAACATTTGTTGTATAAGGCAGCTATTGAAGGATTTCTTGAAAAAGGACGTGACAACAACAGATTCCTTGAAGCACGTATTGCGCCCAAAGAGAGTGAAGATGAAATAGTGAAATACCTGAATAAAATCTGTAATGAGATAAATCCTAAATATAAAGGGAATTACGATTTCATTTTCCATTTCATTAAACAAAGAGACGAACGATTAGAGAAAAGTTACCGACACTTCAACTTACGTGAAAGAATCAAACGTCAGTCTTATGCAATTTATAATTTTCGCAACAATAAAAGCAATTGGGAAAGTGGAGACTTTTTAGTCGGAAAGGTTGTTGGGCTTGATGCTGCAAACTCCGAAATCTTTTGTCGTCCTGAAGTTTATGCACAAGCATTCCGTTTTTTAAGAGGACATGAATTATCAATAAGTGAAGATGTCGACTCGTACCCTGATGATTTGAATGTTACCTATCACATTGGTGAAGATTTTATGGATATTGCAGACGGTTTAAGAGCCGTAGAAGAAGCCTTGATTTTTCTTAATCTAAGAAATGGGGACAGGTTAGGCCATGCATTAGTATTGGGAACAGATGTCAGACGTTATTACGAAAAAAGATGCTATACAATATGTGCTACCAAACAAGTTATATTAGATAATTTGGCATGGCTTCACCACAAATGTATTCGGTTATCTGGTTACACCCAATTGTGTGGATGGTTAGAAATCATGTTCTTGAAATATTTCACGGAAATATATGGATCAGAACAACATAAGGATGGAAATATCATTGAATCACTTTTTGCGGAAAACAAGAATGAAGAAAAAGAAAAACTTTCAGACAACATACAGGACTATTATTTATCCTGGTTACTTAGAGGACATTCTCCAATTATTGGGTTAGAATTGGATCCCAAACAATTGAATGAAGAATCCTGTGAAATAGATAAACAATGGGCATTTGCCGGTATCAACCAACACGAATGGGCTATTATTGCTTTGAAAAACGAAAGAGCCAAAGAACTTTTCGATGCCTATCATTCACATAAATATGCATCTATAGGCGACCAAGGTGATACCTTAACAATACCCTATATATACTTGGATGAATGGTATCGATTACTGGAAAACATTCAAGAACAATTGTTGGAAAAAATAGAAAGAAAGCATATAGCCATAGAATGTAATCCTTCATCCAATTATAAGATTGGAGAATTTGAAACGTATGAAGAGCACCCTATTCTTAAATTTTTCAACTATGGCCTATCAACGCCTTATGCTAATCACGATATAGCCGTTTCGATAAATACGGATGACCAAGGTATATTCGCCACTTCGTTAGAGAGGGAATATTCTCTTATGTCATTAGCTATTGAACGAAGCCAAACTGAAGATTTCAAAAATTCGCCGAGGGCAATTGTAGAATGGTTGAATAGAGTAAGGGAAATGTCAATGGAACAAAGATTTAAACATTAATATTATTATAAATTATGGACGAGCAAATTTTTTATAAAGAATGTTTTTTACTTAAGGCAAATCAATATGAAGCTTTAGAACTTTTGAACAACGAAGGCCAATTAAAAATAGGTACATTACTCAAACTTTTTCAAGATAAGGATGAGATTTTTGCGTGTGCTTTAAATGGCAAACGTATTGGCTTATTACCAAAAGAGGAAACTGAACTCATTGGTAATTTTTTAAAAATGGGATGGCATCAGTTGTTTAAATGTAGAGTAAGTAAATATGATGAAAAAGCTGATGAGAATAAGAGATTTAGCATAGCTATTTATATAAATAATATAGAAACCACCTCGCTTATTAACAGAATTAATTATCATACAACTATTTCAGTTAAAGTAGATTCTGTAAATATAATTAAAAATGAAGAATTGAAAGATAGGAAAAGCGAGGTTACAGAACAGACTGATAAGGATTAACCTAATAATAGTCTGATGTCTTCTATCGTTAATTTATCATTTGACGAATTAAACATAGAAATAGTTTGACGCTTTTTATTTTGTAATTGAAGAATTTTTTCTTCAACAGTATCTTTACATACCAAGCGTAAAACCAGGACATTATTCTTCTGACCAATGCGATGGGAACGTGCCATCGCTTGGTCTTCTACAGCAGGATTCCACCAATCATCAAGCATAATGACTCTATCTGCAGAAGTTAAATTCAATCCAACCCCTCCAGCTTTAAGACTAATGAGAAATACCGTTATTGATTTATCATTCTGAAATTTTTTAACCTGCACATCCCTATTACGTGTATCTCCATAAAGTACCACATATTGTATGTTGGATTTATCCAAAAGTTTCTCCATTTCATTTAATGCACTTACAAATTGCGAAAAGACCAGTACTTTCCGATCTTCCGATTTAAAATTACGAATATATTCAACAGCAACTTTGAGTTTTGAACTTTCTACAAAAGAATGAGCCGTAAGATTTTGTGGAAGCAAATTAGCAGAAACACAAGCTTGTCTTAATCTCAACAAGCCTTCAATAGCAATACTACTGACACGCCCACTCACACCTGTACCCAAAGCCTGCAATATTGCATGATGAATCCTTTGATATATAGCCCGTTCAGAATCGGACAATTCTATATATATTGTCTTTTCCGTTTTTTCCGGCAGGTCAGACAATACCTGTTCCTTGTTTCTTCTAAGAATAAAAGGTTTCAGCAGTTTACTTGTCAAACCAATATAAACCTCTTTTGAAGTCGGTACACCCATAGATCGTAAACTATCATATAGGACTTTCATTTCAGGCATAAGAACCATAAAATGAGACCACAATTCATCAACAGTGTTTTCAATTGGAGTACCAGTTAGTATGATTTTGTGTTTACACTTTAGTTTTCTAACAGCTTGGTATTTCTGCGTTTGACGATTTTTTATAATTTGGGCTTCATCAATAATGATTGTATCATATTCATGATTTATATAATCATGAATATGAATTCTCAACATATCATAACTGACAAAAGTCAATTGCTTCATTAGCTGAGGAGCAAAAGTTTGCACCTCATTTTGCCAATTGTAAACCAATGATGTTGGAAGTATAATCAAATGCTTGTTGGTGGCAGCATTAACACAACAAAGATGGGCAATGATTTGAATAGTCTTTCCAAGCCCCATTTCATCTGCCAACAAACAACCTTGGTGATTTTTGCGGCGTTCTTGGAGCCATAATACACCATCCTTTTGGTAATCTCGTAATGTAGCTTTAAAACATCGTTTCAACAATGTGTCTATTCCTTTTTTTTCTTCTACCGTCAAAGATACATTATTAAAATAAACCGAATTTACGTCAGAAGGACATTTTACAAGATCCCCAACGATTGTCTCATCATCTATTTTTTCTACATCATTCTTTCTAAAAAGTAAGATATTATCATCAAACACATGATAGTTTCTACTATGCAAGAAACCATCCAACAATTGTTGTGAGAAATTAGACACCGGTACTTCTTCCGTAGAAAACCACACAATTCCAGAAGGTTCCGAATGTATATAAACTGCAGAGTGAGAATTACTCTGATTGGGCACATATACTTTCCATCCCCTTTCTATCAATTGCTTTATAAAATCCGTATCATAATCAGTCAATGTCAAGGATGCAGTTTTCCAGTCATATCCTTCGCCCAACATTTGAAGCATCACCCTCTCTTTATCGTTATCCCTTACAAATAAATCGTTTGCATGGGTAATATATGGAATCGAAGAATATGCTGGATAAAAACTATTTAAAGCATCAGCATATCGAACTCGGACCTCTATTTTATGTTTCCATTCCTTTAAATTATTGATATACAATTCACCGCAAAGCAATGAACCAACAGGAATTAAATCATTTGCCACCACATTTTTCAAAGGACAAGCTATTTTTTTTGCACTACCTTTTCCTTGAAATTGAAAATAATTTCTGGAATGCTTTTGCAATATCATCCTCACGGAAGATGCAGTTAAAAGTTTCGGATTAATCTTGAAAGGTTGATGTTGAAGACCAGCATGATTCAAGAGGAACAAGATATTTTCATTCTCTGTCACACCTTCTTTGTACAAATCATCCAAACTAATTTTCCTTAAAAATGGTGCTAGAGAAGCAGTTCTTCCCTCCAAATTGACCTCTATCCTTATATCAGGAGTCAAGCTGTCACGGGTCTCGTAAACACAAATCAACCTATATGCCATTATATATCAAATTTATAATAGAAATTAAAGCTATCTATCATTTTACGTTCAATACGTTGTTTATTTTCTAAGCTACAGTTTATTTGCTTCAATTCCCCCTCATGGCCAATCAATCGGCCTTGAAAATTACAATCATCTATTCTACATCCTCCCGAGCAGATGTAACGTAAATGACAGTCTTTACATGGAGTTAACATATCAACAGAAGTTTTTTGATGTAGTTCACGTCCTATATTCATAAAATGCTTCAATGGCGCATCTTTTACATTTCCATAAGAATCCACCTCAGATATTCTATTACAGAAAAAGACTTCACCATCCGCTCCAACAGAAATGCCACCGAAACCGCAATTCTTTTCTACAAGATTTTCCGTGTGCCCTTCCATGAAGTTATTATATTTAGCATGTGGGTCCAAGTTATTTTCTATTTCAACAATTCGGTCGAAATATTCCTTGTTCTCCATTTCGGTATAATCTGTTTGCCTTCCCTTCAAAATCTTCTTGCTCAATTTAAAGAATACAGGATTATTACATCGTTCCTTAATCCGATTAACCATCTGTCGATAAAGTTCTTTCGTATTTTCCTGAAGATTCTGAAAAGTAAAAGTTGTAGCAAC
>JAFQBF010000195.1 GCA_017416735.1 Bacteroidaceae bacterium
GAATGCACAGATTGACCGTCTGATTGAACAGGAAATCGAAAAGGCCCGTAAACGTGCCGAGGAAGAAGCTCGCAAGCGTGCCGAAGAAGAGGCCCGTAAGAAAGCCAAGGAGAAAGAAGCCAAGTCAGACAAGCAGTCCTCTACAAAACCGGCAGTACCATCTACACCTGTAATCTCGGGTAAGGTCGAAAAGTACCGTATGAATACGGAAGACCGCCAGTTGTCCGGTAATTTTGAAAAGAACCGTGGCATTCTTCCGATGCCTATTACCGGACCTTATGTCATTGTGGGCCGTTTCGGTCAGTATGCTGTGACCAAGAATGTACGTCTCGATAACAAGGGAATTGACATTCGTGGTAAGGCAGGAGCCAAGGCACGTGCTATTTTCGATGGAGAAGTCTCTGCCATATTCAAATACAATGGCTTGAACAATGTGCTGGTTCGTCATGGGAATTACATTTCTGTCTATTGTAATCTTTCTTCGGTTTCGGTAGCAAAGGGAAGTAAAGTGAAAACCCGTCAGGAAATCGGGACTGTGCATCAGGATGCATCAGGTAATGCAGTGCTTCATTTCCAGCTTCGCAAGGAAACTGTCAAGTTGAATCCTGAAACGTGGCTAGGTCGATAATGTTGTCTATCTGTACCGATTAATAAATCAAGTCGGTCTAGGCTGATAGGAAATGTTTTCCGTTAGGATTAGAAAAAGGGCACTCTCGCGAGAGTGCCCTTTCTTATACAAGAGTATGATCATTAATTACCAACCCGGATTTTGTGTCAAGCTCGGATTCAATGCAATTTCATTGGTAGGAATTGCATATAAGTAATGCTTTGGTTCTTCGAATACCGGTTCCGGATTCATACCGGCATAACGCTTGCTGTAAATAGTAAGGAAACCATCTTCATTTACACCCAAATCATCCTTCAACGTAGCCACTTGGTCTGCTGTATAGCCAGCTCTTTCTAAATGAATGCCCAAATGTGTTTTTTCCAGCAATTTACCGCAAGCCCAACGACGGATGTCGTCATAACGGAAACCTTCACCTACCAATTCGATTCGGCGTTCACGGCGAATTTCACGAATCAATGTAGCATTAGCTCCTGTTACGTTCGGATAATCAGCTTCCAATTGTGGATCTACCACCGGAGTCATAGTAAGCTTCTGGTTAAAACCTACACGTTCACGCAAAGCATTAACTGTCAAATCCAACTCAGACTGAGTAATGGTACCCAATTCAGCTGCTGCTTCTGCACGAATCAACAAGATTTCACCCAAACGGAATACTGGAGCATCCAATGTACCTTGATTGTGGATTTCTGAATATTCGGTTGCATCGTAATACTTCACAACAGGGTAACCGGTAGAGGTTTTGCTAGGCGCACCTGTTGAAATGTTACCACCAATATTAGGTAATTTTCCATTCAAGTAATAAGAATGCTTGGCATCAGTAGCATCAGGAGTCGGAGTAACTTGCAACAAACGCGGGTCACGGTTGGAAAGTTCTTCTGCCAAGTTAGCCGGATGTGTATGTTCCGGACATCCACACATACTGGTCGGCAAACCTGTGGTGGCACACAGATAGCTGTCAATCAAAGATTTGCTGAATCCAATGATGTTGCTGGCGCCTTCCGACAAATAAATCGTACGGGTAATGTTGTTGCCCAATGCCTTGGCTGGGTCGTAAGCTCTGGACAAGATTACTTCTGAATTTCCGTTATAATCATCCTCTACAAACAAGCTGTGGTAAGCAGTTTCAGGATCCTCACCTTTGTACAAAGAGTATCCATATTCCGATTTCATCAGTTCAGTAGCGGCATTGTAGGCTTCCTGCAAGAACTTGGTGTCACCTTCAATGTTGTGATAACGGCGCCATGTTCCTTCGAATAAACAGAAACGAGCCTTTAAGGCCAAAGCTGCTTCCTTGCCAATCTTTGTCACATGGGTACTCTTTGGCATCCAGTCAATGGCTTGATTAATGTCGCGCAACATGTTGTCTGCTACAACAGTACGTGAATCACGAGCCTTATACAATTCGTCTTCACCTGGATTCACGACATGCTCGTACCAAGGCACATCGCCATAAGCATTCAACTTGTTGAAATAGTCCATGGTCTTGAAAAAGAGAATCTGTCCAGCGTATTGATTCTTGGTTGCTGGTGACTCGGGTGACTGGTCATAATTGTCCAAGAAGTCATTGCAAGCACGAATGTTTGACCAGTCCCAATTGGTTCCACTGGTTCCTGAGGGCTTGGTATGCAAACCAAAAGCAGTTGTGTTTCTTTCAGCCTTTAAAAGGTCATCGCTCATAAAGTCTCTATCCATCATACCGTGAGAATAGCCATTGGCACCGCCATGACCACCTATCAAGCTAGGATAAAAATAGTTGCAATATTGTTCCAATGCTGCTGCATTGGCAGAAGAAAAGTATTGTTCTTTGCCGATAGAGTCCAATGGTTCTCTATCCAAATAGTCACAGCCGGTCAAAGCCAAGGCGAAAAGACAACTCCCTAATATTGTTATTTTTTTCATATTTTCCTGTTTTTAGAATGTAAGATTTACACCGAATGAATAAGAACGACAGAACGGATAGGCCTTCATATCACCACCGAATTGTCCCAAAGCATCTGTTGAGCCTGTCATATCCGGGTCAACATATTTAAAGAAGTCTGTAGCTTCCCACAAGTTTTGACCGCTTACAAATACCTTCAACTGAGATACACCAAGCGGCTTCAACCAATTTTGCGGCAATGTATAACCGATGGTCAAGTCACGCAAACGGATGTAAGATGCATCCTGCAAGTATTTGGTCTGAGTTTGGCGGCTACGGCCCGACCAGGTAGCAACCGGATAATAAGCATTTGTATTTTCCGGTGTCCACATATTGTCCACATGATAGTCATTGACAGCACAATGCCATACACCTGTATCGAATCCCCAGAACACACCGCTACCTAACCAAAGGTCGCGCTTGCCTACACCTTCAAATTGTGCACGGATATCGAATCCCTTCCATGAACCACCCAAATTGAAGTTGAAACGATAGCGTGGAGTTTGATTACCTATCACTCTTCTGTCACCAGGATTGGCCAACGTGTTATCACCAGGATTAATCACTTGGTTATTGTCCAAATCCTTATAACGGATATCTCCCGGAAGCCAAGTGCCACTGATGTACTTCTGACGAGTAGCTTGCAAAGCTGCTTCTTCAGCATCTACAATGAAGCCGTCTGTTTCATAACCCCAAATTTCACCCAAACGCTTTCCTTCATAAAGGTCGCCCAAATAACCGGTCGGGTTGTCATACTTGGTAATGGTTGAATAGCTATCTGACAAACCAAATCCAATTGAATATTCCAATGGACTGCCTGCTACATCTTTAATTTCGTCACGCCAACTGATGGAGAGTTCCCAACCATTGGTTCTCATACTGGCCAAGTTTTCCTTACCGCCGCTTGTACCCATAACAGCCGGATAAGCCTTGGAAACCACCATGTCGTCTGTATAGCGGATAAAATAGTCGAAAGATGCGTTCAAACGGTTGTTGAACAAACCGAAATCCAAACCGAAGTTAGCGGTTGTTACCTTTTCCCAAGTTACATTGCTATAAGCCAATGAAGCCGGTGTAATAGCGGTAGCTTGATTGGTTCCTAAAATATAACTCAATGTAGAGCTACCCATTGAACCGATATAGTCAAAGTTGCTGTTAGTCACCTGGTTGCCCAAAGAACCGAGAGAAGCACGAATCTTGAAATTATCCACCGTTTCTTTCAATGGTTCGAAGAAACTTTCTTCAGACACTCTCCAGCCCAAAGATGCAGATGGGAAGAATCCCCAACGGTCGTCTTGGTGATATTTGGAAGAACCGTCATAACGTCCGTTCAATTCTACCAGATACTTGCCTTTATAGTCGTAGTTCACACGGAAGAACGCACCTTGTACAGCCCATACAGTTGCAGCCTCTGTCAAGCTCTGCTTGGTTGTAGCCTGGTCGATGATAGGGAAGTCATTGGCATACAAGTTGGAACCGGTACCGGACATATTGCTGGTTTCCTTCTTTTCCTGGTTATAACCGGCCATTACGCTAAATGAGTGGTCACCCAAAGTGGCCTTGTATTCAGCCCATGCGTTCAGCGCTTCGTATGTATCGTCGTACTTAGTTAAAGAAGCAGAATTAGGCTTGCCTTTTTCCAAATGAGAACCGTCCGGGTTCAATTGGTAGATTGTTTTAAAATGAGATCTTTGAGTGCGATGGAAACGGTTGCGTGTATAGTCTCCCTTGATGGACAAACCTTTAATCGGGGTCAACGTGAATGAACCTGTATACCAGGTGTCATCGTATACATTCTTTACACGGCCACCTTCAGCCATAATACCAACGAAGTTGTAGTTGAAGTTGGAACCTTCCATACCGGCAAAGTGTTCACCATCCGGTAAGAACAAAGGAACGAACGGGTGTGCACGATATACTTCATAATAAGGAGAACTACCCATATAGGCACTTACATTGGGCGCATCGGATGAATTGCGGTTATACTTTGTGCGGAAACCAAGTTCCAACCAATCGGTTACTTGAGTAGTAAAGTTGAAAGTTAAGTTGAAACGGTCGTAAGAGTCATTTCCGTATTGCAACAAACCATCCTGTCCCTTGTAACCCAATGATGCATAATATGTATTCTTTTCTGTACCGCCACTGATGCTTGCATTATGTTGTTGCATAAAAGAAGCGTCACTGTACATCGCGTCAAACCAGTCTGTATTACCGGCATACGCCCATTGGCCTCTCGCTGTATAAGCGCCTGTTTCATCCAGGAAAGCAGCTGGGCGAGATGGATCTTCGCAATAGGTACGAACGGCTTCTACAAGTGTATTATTCCAATATCCAGCTCCGGAGGAATTCTTGCCGGCCAAGTTCGTAGCTTCCAACCACTTGATGGACGAGATGCCTTCCGGCAAACGGGAAGGTGTTGACCAGGAGAAATTGTTGCTGTAATTAATTTTCACCTTCTGGTCTTTGGCACCTTTCTTGGTAGTGATGAGTACCACACCAAAAGCTGCTCTTGCACCATAGACGGCAGCAGAAGAAGCATCTTTCAATACTGAGATGTTTTCGATGTCTTGCGGGTTAAGCAAAGAAATGTCGTTGGTTTCCACACCATCCACCAAAATCAAGGCAGAACCACCGTTCAATGAAGTCAGACCACGGACATTCATTTTAGCAGAAGCTGTCGGATCACCGCTTCCGAATGAAATGTTCAAGTTAGGAATGGCACCTTGAAGACCTTGCGCAATGTTGGCAATAGGACGGTTTTCCAATACGTCGCCTTCTGTCATAGCTACTGCACCGGTCACGTTAACCTTCTTTTGAACGCCATAACCAACCACTACCACTTCTTCCAGCATTTCAGTGTCTTCCACCATAAGAATGTTCAGCGGAGTACCGTTCCACTTTACTTCCTGAGTCTTGTAACCCACGAAAGCAATTTCGAGGATGTCACCTCTCTTTACACCTTCCAAAGAGAAC
>JAFQBF010000054.1 GCA_017416735.1 Bacteroidaceae bacterium
CCGACATCTTGCGGTAGAGCAACGGGAGCTCCACATTGTCCAGCACATTCAGTGAATTGATGAGGTGGAAGCTTTGGAAGACAAAACCCAGTGTCTGGTTACGGAAGGCCGCCAATTCCTTGTCGCCCATTCCTTCGGTGCATGTGCCGTTGATTTCGATGGTTCCCGAAGTAGGCGAGTCGAGCAAGCCCATGATGTTGAGCAGGGTTGACTTTCCGCATCCGGACGGCCCCATGATGCTGAGGAATTCGCCTTTCTGCACTTCGAGGTTCACATTTTCCAATGCCTGTGTTTCAATTTCTTCTGTACGGTAAATCTTGTTGATACCTGTGAGTTTAATCATTGTTGCCATAATGTTTCTTATTTTATTATTTGTTATTTCTTTTATTGTTTCTCTCGTGTCATTCTGAACGAAGTGAAGAATCTGTTGACATCAACTAATGCTTTTCAGATCCTTCGCGTTGCTCAGGATGACACGATGGGGGTAGGAAGTGTGTTATTCATCCCGCAAAGCATCCACCGGATTCACCCGGCTGATATTCCGTCCGGGGATATAGATGCCTACCAGTACCACCAACAATATGATGGCAAGGACAATACCCGAAACACCGATGAAGTGTGTGCCGAAACCGGTTACCCAATGGGAAATCATGGCTTCGGGGACTTTCTCCAGGCCATATCCTTGGAACAGGCCTTCGCTCATGGCATATTGCAGGTAAAGGAAACATCCGCTCAAGACGGAAATGACGGTCAGTACCGTACCTTCGCCCAAAAGCATCAGCAGCACATGTCGGGGAGTGGCACCGAACGAACGCATGATGCCTGCCTCTTCGCTACGTTTGCGGGTCTGCAACCAAAACGTGCCGATGACACCCAAACAGAGGTTCACGAGAAAGAACACGGCCAAAGCCACGTTCAACCGGATGGTGTTCGTAGCCCCGGAAGTGTATTCCTGATTGCTTATCATCGTCTCGTAGGGAGTGGCACTGATGGCCGACCAGTTGCCTGCCCGAAGTTCCTTCTCCATATACGACTGGAAATCGTTCAGGAAAGCCTGCATGCTGATGTCGGGCTTCAGGCGGAGCAATACGTGTACATTGTTGCCTCTTGAAGGACGATATGTCGAGGGGGTGAACACCACGGATGCCGCCCGGTAAGTGGGACGCAGACGGACATCCTCCACCACACCCCGGATGCGGATGAAAGTGGTGTCCCGTCCTTCCCAAGCATTGAAGAATGTCTTGCCCACCGCTTGCCCTTCCGGAAAGAAGGCTTCGGCCAGGCTGCGGGTAATGATGATGTCGTTCGAGCCGTATGTCAGCGAGTCGAGCTCCGTTACGCTGGGGCTACCCTTGATGGGCTTGATACCATAAGCCCTGAAGAAATCGGTCTGGGGATAGAAATCAACAAACGAAACCCGGAACAAGGTAGTGTCTATCTGCAGGGAGCCGCTGCTGTAGCCTCTTGAACTTAAATACTTGTTGCCTAACGGACAGGCTATGGCGACCGATGGATGCATCCTCATCTTGTCTATCAGCAAGGCTTGGGCGTCGGCATCCGATGCTGTCCGGTCATAATCTTTTGCCATGGGGAGTTTCGAGGCCAATTCCACCTTGCAGATGCGGTCGATGTCGTAGCCCATCGGCAGGGAAGTGTCGTGCCAAAGCACCACAACCGGGTCGATGATGACCCATGTAACGACCGTCACCACTACGAGTTCGGCCAAGAGCCAACCGTTCTGCTTGCGTCGGCTCCAAATATTCTTAAGAATGAGTTTCCACATAATGTTATCGTTTTTCGTTCATGGATTGGACAATGGGCTTGCGGAGCGAAAGCCAGGCAGGTATCAAGGCGCTCAGCAAGTTGAGGGTCACGCAAAGCAGCAGGGCTGCCAGGAAGATGCCGGGAGCAAAGAGCATTTCGCCCGTCACTTCGGTACTGATACCCGCGATAGGCAAGGTAGGATTGTCGAACAACGAGAATATCCATTCACGGGAAACCACCAGAGCTATCCACGACAGTACCATGCCGATGAGGCCTCCCAAGAGTGTCATCAGCAGGTTCTCGCAAACCACTTGGTTGAGCAGCTTCGTCTTCGATGCGCCGAAAGACTTCCGTATGGCCATTTCGGAGATTCGTACATCCATCCGGCCGGCTATCAGCCCGCACAAGTTGAGGGCGGGTACCAATAGCAGCACAAATACAATCAGCAGATACTTGCGGATGACATTGCTCCACGAGAAATCCGCATCCACGTTGCCCTGAAACACCGAACGGGTATGCGAGAAAGGTTGCTCGAATATCTTCAGTTCCCATCCCGTTTGTGAATGGTTGTACTTGTGGACGATTTCCGCTATTTCCTGGCGCAAGGCTTCTTCGTCGTCGGCCGATTTCAACAGGAATGTCACCTGATAAGGGCCTTGGTGAGGAATCCTTGTGTCCATGGTGCGGTTGTAACCGGGCATGGAGCTATAGGGTACATAGATTTGGGCGAAGGCTTTCGGGGTAAGTACGCTGGCCGATTCTACAACCCCTACTACCCGATACTCCATATTGGCCATACTGACGGTCTGCCCCACTACATCGGTCGATTTCCCGAACAGACGGCGGGCAAGTTCCTCGGTGATGACCGCTATCTGGATGCCGCTTTGCATATCGGCTTCTGTAATCGGCTTCCCTTCTACAAAGCGGAACGGGTAGATGCGGAAGAACTGGGAGTCTGTAAACTTGTATGCTACGGGGAAGTCTGTTCTTCCGTTCATCGGCTGTATGTAGAGTTCCTGTCCTCCCATCGACAACTCGGCAGAAACGGCTTCCACGTTCTTCAGTGGGTAGAACCATTCTTCCAAGGCTTTGGTCGAGAAGAAGTGGCTGTTTGTACCTTTGTATTTGTTGTCCACAAAGATGCCTTGTTCCAAATACAACGTCCGGTCACGGTTCACTTCCGGATAGACGGGCGCTATCTTCACGTAATAGACAATGGCCATAATCATGGTGGTGGCGATGGCAAGTGCTGTCCCCGTCACGTAGATGCCTGTGAAGAGCTTGTTCTGCTTCATCAGGTTCCATGATTGTTTGATGTATAGTTTCAGATGATTCATTATCTTTTCTTTGGGTTTTCAATCGTTTCTTCAGATGTAACTTAAGACGAAAAGTTGGAACTTCTGCGTCTTATTTCACTTGTCTTCCGTCGAAGAGGTGGACGATTCTGTTTGTTTGCTTGGCTTGCGCCTCGTTGTGCGTTACCATCACGATGGTGCGTCCGTCCTCGCGGTTCAGCTTGTGGAGGAGGTCCATCACTTCGGCACCCATCTTCGAGTCGAGGTTACCGGTAGGTTCGTCGGCGAGGATGATTTCCGGATTGCCCACGATGGCACGGGCGATGGCTACACGTTGGCACTGACCACCGGAGAGCTGTGTCGGCATGTGCTTCATACGGTGGCTGAGGCCTACACGTTCCAGTACTTGCTTGGCAAGGGCGGTGCGTTCCGAGGCCGACATCTTGCGGTAGAGCAACGGAAGCTCCACATTGTCGATGACGTTGAGAGAATTTATCAAGTGGAAGCTTTGGAATACAAAGCCGAGAGACTTGTTACGGAACGCGGCCAGCTCCTTGTCGTTCATGCTTTCGGTGTGTGTGCCGTTGATTTCGATGGTTCCCGAAGTAGGAGTGTCCAGCAATCCCATGATGTTGAGCAGGGTGGACTTCCCGCATCCGGAGGGTCCCATGATGCTGAGGAATTCGCCTTTCTGTACTTCGAGGTTCACGTTTTCCAGTGCTTGTGTTTCAATTTCTTCTGTACGATAAATCTTGTTGATACCTGTGAGTTTAATCATTGTTGCCATAATGTTTCTTATTTTAATTGTTATTGCTTTTGCCTTTCATACAGCAAAAACCGTGCCAAAGTACATCATACTTGATTATCAGTCATTTAGCAAAAATGAAGGGTGTCCGATTTCGGACACTTTGCACGAAATCGGACACTTGAAGTGTACGGAAATGATTGTTGCAAACGATATGAATGGACTAAAAATGATGTCAAAAGCATAAATTAAAGTGAAAGATGTTCGTTGTCATTGATTTTTATGCTATCTTTGTTGCAACAACTAAATAAAAATGGATTATGATGACAACTCAGATTTCATTGGACAAGACGATTGTGGATAAGGCCTCGGCATACGCAGCCGAAAAAGGTGAAAAATTGTCTTTAATCATAGAACGATTCTTGTTGAATTTGATTCAACAGAATCCGACTCAGGAAAAGGATGAGAATGTACCCGATATTGTTTTAAG
>JAFQBF010000196.1 GCA_017416735.1 Bacteroidaceae bacterium
AAGCACATCCTCTACATCATCCGTGAACTATTGGACTTCAAGCCCGAAAGCAAGCGCACGGACATCAAGATGGCGGTGGAATACTTGACCAACGTCATCAAGAAGCGTTGTACGACCTTTATGCTGAGCGACTTTATCGACGAGAACGATTATCGCAACGCACTGACCATTGCCAACCGCAAGCACGACATCGTGGCCATTCAGGTCTATGACCGCCGTTTGTCGGAGTTGCCGGACGTGGGCTTGATGAAGGTACGCGATGCCGAAACGGGGCATGAACAATGGATTGACACCTCGTCGGCCAAGTTGCGTAATGCCCATCATGCTTGGTGGAAGGAACGTCAGGCATCGTTGACGGAAACCTTCACGAAGTGTAATGTCGATTCCGTATCGGTGCGTACCGACCAGGATTATGTGAAATCGTTGCTGAACTTATTTGCGAAACGAAGTTAATGAAAATGAATATCAAACATATCAGTAAAACGTTGGCCGTCATCGGTTTGCTATGGATGGGGATGCCCAAGGCAAATGCCCAGCAAGTGACCGTGGATGCCAAGATTGACTCCCTGCAACTGCTCATTGGCGAACAGGCCAAGATTACGTTGGAAGTCAGCTTGGATGCCAACCAGAAATTGCAGATGCCGATGGTGCTCGACACCTTGGTGAGGGGAGTGGAAGTGCTCGACATTGCCAAACCGGACACCCAAATGCTGAACGAAGGCAAGCGGATGCTCATCGAGCAACAATACACCATCACCTCGTTCGACTCGGCCTTGTATTACTTGCCTCCGTTCGAAGTGTTGGTGAACGACCAACCTTACCGTTCGAAGGCATTGGCACTTAAAGTGTACTCGGTACCTGTGGATACCTTGCATCCCGAAAATTTCTTCGGGCCGAAAAGTATCCGTGAAGTGTCCATTACTTGGCAAGACATCTCGAACATCTTCTGGCTGACCTTGCTCATGGTAGCCTTGGGAGGCTTGGGATATTACCTCTACAAGCGATTGAAGGACAACAAGCCTATCATCCGCAAGGTGAAGGTAGAGCCGAAGTTGCCTCCGCACACCCAGGCTTTGCAAGACATCGAACGCATCAAGGGCGACAAACACTTGCGCATGACCGACCCGAAGGCATACTACACCGAACTGACCGATGTGCTCCGTACCTACATGGCGGAACGTTTCGGCTTCAATGCGATGGAAATGACTTCTTCGGAAATCATCGACAAGCTCTTGGAAACCAACGACAAGGAATCCATCCGTGAGTTGAAGTTCTTGTTCGAAACCGCCGACTTGGTGAAGTTCGCCAAACATTCGCCGATGATGAACGAAAACGACATGAACCTGGTGAATGCCGTTGACTTCATCAACAACACAAAGGTAGAACCCGACCCGAACGCCAAGCCCGAACCGACCGAAATCACCATCGAGGAAAAACGTTCGAAGCAAGGACGTATGGTATTGCTCGGTAGCTTGATAGCCATCGGCATCGCCATCGTAGTCATCTTGTTCTTGGTATCGAAAGGCATTTACAACCTGATTTAAACCGTAAGAAAAATGATTTTTGCAAATATTGAATATCTGTTCCTACTGGTCTTGCTTATACCTTATATTATATGGTATGTGATGAAGCGCAAGAAAACGGAGCCTACCATGCAGGTTTCGACCACGCGAATGTACATGCAAGCACCGAAAAGTTGGAAGATTTACTTGCTGCATGCACCCTTCGTGCTCCGCATCATCGCCATCGTGATGGTGATATTGGTGCTCGCCCGTCCGCAAACTACGGACAACTGGCAGAATACCGAAATCGAAGGGATTGACATCATGCTGGTGGTCGATGTTTCGACCTCCATGCTGGCCGAAGACTTGAAGCCGAACCGCTTGGAAGCAGCCAAGCAAGTGGCTTCGGAATTCATCAACGGACGTCCGAACGACAACATCGGCTTGACCATCTTTGCCGGAGAAAGCTTCACCCAGTGTCCGCTCACCGTGGATCATGGTGTGTTGCTCAATCTCTTCCATGGCATCAAGGGCGACATTGCCCAACGTGGCTTGATAGAAGACGGTACCGCCATCGGTATGGGTATTGCCAATGCCGTAACCCGCTTGAAGGATAGCAAGGCCAAGTCGAAGGTGATTATCCTCCTGACCGACGGTAGTAACAACCGGGGTGACATCTCGCCCTTGATGGCCGCGGAGATTGCCAAGCAATTCGGCATCCGTGTCTATACCATCGGGGTAGGTACCAACGGTACGGCTCCTTATCCGATGCAGACTTACGCCGGTGTGCAATACGTGAATGTACCTGTCGAAATTGACGAAAAGACCTTGACCGAAATTGCCGGCACGACCAATGGTAACTATTATCGTGCCACCAGCAACGACAAGTTGATGGAAGTGTATCAAGAAATCGACAAGTTGGAAAAGACAAAGTTGAACGTGAAGGAGTTCAGCAAGCGTGAGGAAGAATACGAGCTGTTTGCTTGGATAGCTTTCTTCTGCATCTTGCTCGACATCCTCTTGCGCAATACGATATTGAAGAAAATACCTTAAAAAGAAGAAGTTATGTTTCGATTTGCAAACCCTGACTTTTTATATTTATTCTTCCTGCTTCCGGTATTGGTAGGGGTGTATTTGTATTACAATCATCGCCGACGCCAGAATATCCGCAAGTATGGAGACCCGGCCTTGCTCCAAGAATTGATGCCCACGGTATCAAAATATCGCCCCGACGTGAAGTTCTGGTTGACTTTCTCGGCCTTGGCACTCTGCATCTTCATGTTGGCGCGTCCGCAATTCGGTTCGAAGATGGAAACCGTGAAGCGTAGTGGGGTAGAAGCCGTGATAGCACTCGACATCTCGAACTCCATGTTGGCGGAAGATGTGACACCGAGCCGTCTGGAAAAAGCCAAGAAGCTGATTTCACGCTTGGTGGATACGTTCAACAACGACAAGGTGGGGATGATTGTCTTTGCCGGTGAAGCCTTTACGCAACTCCCGATAACCAGTGATTATGTATCTGCCAAGATGTTCTTGGAAAGCATCAGTCCTAATCTGATTACCACGCAAGGTACCGACATCGGTGCGGCCATCCGTTTAGCGATGAAGAGCTTTACTCCGAATGAAGGGGTAGGACGTGCCATTGTGGTGATTACCGATGGTGAAAACCACGAAGGAGGTGCGCTGGAAGCAGCCAAGGAAGCTGCTGAAAAGAACATGCAGGTATTCATCTTAGGTGTAGGTTCGCCCGACGGTTCGCCTATCCCGGTGGAAAGAGGAAGCAATGACTTCCGCAAGGACAAGGACGGAAACGTCATCGTAACCCGATTGAACGAACAGATGTGTCAGGAAATAGCCAAGGCTGGCAACGGCATGTACATCCGTGTCGATAACTCCAATTCGGCTGAAAGAATCCTGAACGAAGAAATCGGCAAGTTGGCGAAAGAAGACGTAGAAAGCCAGGTATTCACCGACTTCGACGAACAATTCCAAGTGTTGGCATGGCTCGTACTCATCCTCCTCGTGGTGGAAATGCTGATATTGGAACGCAAGAACCCGTTATTCAAGAACGTCAGACTCTTTAAATAATGATGACTATGATAAAGAAATTCTATATCCTATCGTTGCTTTTGGTGGCAAGTGTCGGACAGGTCCTTGCCCAACAAAAGACGGACAGGGACTATCTGCGTAGCGGAAACAAACTCTATAACGATAGCTTGTTCATCAAGGCGGAAGTGGATTATCGCAAGGCATTGGAAGTCAATCCGAAATCGACCGATGCCATGTTCAACCTTGCCAATGCGCTCCTGATGCAACAAAAGGCTAAGGAAGCGATGGAGCAATACCAATCGGTATCGAAGATTGAAAAGGACAAGGAGAAATTGGCCCAGATTTATCACAACATGGGAGTAATCCTCCAATCTTCCAAACAGTTGCCCCAATGTATCGAGGCATACAAGGAATCCTTGCGTAACAATCCGAAGGATGACGAAACCCGTTACAACTTGGCGTTGGCTCAGAAGCAGTTGAAGGACCAGCAACAAGACCAACAAAACCAAGACCAACAGGAACAGCAACAACAAAAGAAGGAAGAACAAGAGCAACAACAGAATCAAGACCAACAAGAGCAGGATCAGAAAGACCAGCAACAACAAAACCAACAACAGCAGCAACAGAACAAGAACGAAATGTCGAAGGAAAATGCCCAGCAGTTGTTGAATGCCGTGATGCAGGATGAAAAGAATATCCAGGATAAAGTGAAGAAACAGATACAAATCCAAGGAAAGAAGTTGGAAAAAGACTGGTAATTGCTTAATTTTGCAGACTTTAAATTAAAAAGATAAAAACGATGAGGAAAGTTATTCTCTTTTTTATACTGATTAGCACCGTGATAGGAGCGTGGGCCGATGAAATTACTTTTACTGCCAATGCTCCCGAAGTGGTAGTTAGTGGAAATCAATTCCGCTTGTCATATACAATCAACTCACAAAAAGTGAGAGATTTCCGCATACCTAACATCAAGGACTTTCAAGTATTGATGGGACCTACTCGTTCAAGCGGGTATAGTACAGAAATGCATAACGGTAATGTCACTTCGGTCAGTTATACAACTTTCACTTACATCCTTATGGGTGAAAAGGAAGGTACTTATACTATTCCAGGTGCTACAATTATGGTAAGTGGAAATAATTATACTTCGAATTCAGTAACTATCAAGGTGCTTCCCAAAGATCAATCTAACGATGAAATGAATGAAGCAGCCTCCGGAAATGTTTCCAATAAAGATTTGTTCATAACTGCAACAATCAACAAGACTAATGTATATGAACAAGAAGCCGTTCTATTGACATATAAGGTCTATACACGAGTAAATCTTACACAATTACATGGAGATACACCGGATTTGAAAGGTTTCCATACTCAAGAAGTTGAACTTCCTCAACAGAAGAATTTTACTCCGGAACACTATAACGGAAGAAACTATAACACAACCATTTGGCAGCAATTTGTGCTCTTCCCGCAACAATCGGGCAAGCTTGAAATTCCTTCGCTCTCTTTTGAAGGAACGGTTTCTCAACGAATTGCATCTGCCGACCCGTTTGATGCATTCTTCAATGGTGGTAATTATGTAGATATCAAGAAGAATTTGGTTACTCCGAAGCTTACCATCAACGTGAAGGAACTTCCGGCAGGCAAACCAACCAACTTCTCGGGTGGTGTAGGGGAGTTTACCCTCAGTTCATCCATCAGTACCCAAGAATTGAAAACCAACGATGCGGTAACCATCAAGCTCGTCATCTCGGGTACAGGCAACATGAAGCTCATCAACACTCCGGAAGTAGGTTTCCCACAAGACTTCGAAATCTATGACCCGAAAGTTGATAACAAGTTCAATTTGACTCGCAACGGCTTGGCGGGCAACAAGGTCATTGAATACTTGGCCATCCCTCGTCATGCAGGCACTTATACCATTCCACCAATTGAGTTCTCGTACTTCGACCTGAAGAGCCAAAGCTACAAGACTTTGAAGACCGATGCCTATACGCTCAACGTTGCCAAGGGTGAAGGTAATTCTGACCAAGTGGTGGCCAACTTCACCAGCAAGGAAGACTTGAAGGTATTGGGTCAGGACATCCGTTACATCAAGACTGGTGACACTCGCTTGACCCAAAAAGACGATTACCTCTTCGGCTCTACAAGCTACTGGTTGTGGTACATTATTCCATTGGTATTGTTCATCGCGTTTATGGTCATCTACCGCAAGCAAGCTATGGAAAATGCCAACGTTGCCAAGGTTCGCACCAAGAAGGCCAACAAGGTTGCTGCCAAGCGTATGAAGAATGCCGGCAAGCTCTTGGCTGAAAAGAAGAGCGAAGCCTTCTATGATGAAGTTCTGAAAGCTTTGTGGGGTTATATCAGCGACAAATTGAGTATGCCGGTATCGCAACTCTCGAAGGATAATATCGAAGAAGAATTGCAGAAGCATCAGGTAGCCGATGAACTCATCAAGGCATTCATCGATACCTTGAACGATTGTGAATTTGCGCGCTATGCTCCTGGAAATCAAGATGAAAAAATGGACAAGATTTACAGCTCGGCCATCGATGTCATCAGTAAAATGGAAAACAGCATCAAACGTTAATCAAGAGGAGAGAAGAATTATGAAGAAAATATATTTCAGCATCTTGCTGCTATTTGCATCGGTCATGTCGTACGCACAAGCCGATAGCACACAAGTAGAGAATGCCATTGCACAAGCTCCCGCAGAGATAGTAACCAAGGCAAAGGCCGATAGTGCTTACATCAACAACGACTTTGCAAGTGCCGTATATTTGTATGAAAACATCTTGGCGAATCAAGGCGAATCTGCTGACATTTATTACAATCTCGGCAATAGCTATTACAAGATGGACAACATTGCCAAGGCCATCGTAAACTACGAAAAAGCACTGATGCTTAATCCGGGTAATGGAGATATCCGCTTTAATCTGGAGCTTGCACAAAGTAAGACGGTAGATAAAGTAACTCCGATGAGCGAAGTGTTCCTCGTGACTTGGATGAAGGACTTGACAAACACGATGAGCGAAAAGGGATGGGCCAAGATGGGTATCATCACCTTCATCCTGATGCTCCTGATGTTGGCTCTCTATTTCTTTAGCAAGAAAATAGCCTTGAAGAAAGTGGGCTTTATCTCGGCCGTATGCCTGTTGTTCGTGTGTATTGTAGCTAATATCTTTGCATCTGCTCAAAAGGATAAAGCACAAAGCCACGAAACAGCTATCATTATGGCTCCAAGCATCACAGTAAAGAGTACTCCGAACGAAGGAGGTACCGATCTTTTCATCCTGCACGAAGGACGCAAGGTTTATATCAAGGACAACACGATGCGCGAGTGGAAAGAGATTGAACTGGAAGACGGTAATGCCGGATGGGTGCCTGCCTCGGCCATTGAAATCATTTAATAACACTGATATGGACATACAGCAATACATCAAGTTTGATCAGGAACTGCTGCTGGATTGGAACGGCAGCGATTCTCTATTTTGGGACGGATTCATTTGGGTAGCTACAAGCACACTCATTTGGATTCCTGTAGCATTGGCATTGTTGTATGTCATCTTTAAAAACAATAAAATGAAAGAGGCTTTATGGGTGATGGGGCTATTGGCTCTTGTCATTCTTTTGGCCGATCAAATAGCATCAGGCATCTGTAAACCCTATTTTGCCCGTTTCCGCCCGACACGTGACCCTGAACTTATGTATCTGGTTGATGTCGTAAACAACTATCGTGGAGGAAGTTACGGATTTACATCCAGTCATGCAGCCAATACATTTGCGGTTGCCATATTCCTTTCACTGATTATCAAGAGTAAGTTTTTGACGGGTACACTTTTTGCATGGGCAGCCTTGAATGCATATTCACGCATTTATTTAGGTGTACATTATCCGGGCGACATTCTTTTCGGTACAATTACCGGCTTGACAGTAGGTTGCTTGATTTATTGCTTATACAAATACATCATAAGGAAATATAGCAGTCAGCCACGTTATATATCCAACCGATATACATCCAGTGGTTATCTAATTTCGGATGTATCCATACTGATAACCGTTATGATTCTCACGATTTTTACGATTATCATAATGGGGATGATTTTGGCTTATTCTCTCAATTTTTAAAACGATATTAAAATCTACAATAATGAAAACTATAACATTCAACGAACTTCGTAAAATTAAAGATTCACTTCCAAGCGGAAGTATGCATCGAATTGCCGATGAATTAGGTCTGAGCGTAGAAACGGTACGTAACTTTTTTGGAGGTCATAACTTTAAAGAAGGCGAAAGCGTAGGTATTCACTTGGAGCCAGGACCTGATGGTGGTTTAGTGATGCTGGACGATACAACTGTTCTTGATAAAGCAATCAGTATCCTGGAAGAATCTCAAAATACTTATTAAAAGTCGTGTCATTCTGAATGTGCTCAGATTTTTCTTTACGTTTAGAATGACACATTACAGCCTTTGGGAAAAGGGGTGAAATATATCGATTTTTAATTTGTATAATAGTTATTAAACATAATACTGATTATATAAAAATAATAATACATTGATAATCAAATGCTTGGACTTTTTAGAGTGCAAATGCTATGGTTTCATATAAGGACTACTTTTAGCCCAAGCAATCATAAGTTCATTGCGGTCGGAATGCCATGCTTGTTGATACAATTGGCGTACAACTTCAAGCCATTTGTGCTTACGGTTGTTTTCATTGTCGCCAACATCAATGGTTCCACCAGCTGCATAATAATGGTCACGGTTGGTACTACAAATACGAGCATATCTTCCGGTATTGGGTTTCAGATCATCGTTTGTCAAATGAAGATAAAATTCCAACTGCTCATCTGTACAATGCTTGTCGGCAGGCATTTTTGTTGAATCGGCTACATAAACGGTGACTCCATCTTTAAAAACGTATGGCTCATAGAAACCTTGGGTGTACATATCTTCATAAACCACACCAGCTACGGCAAATTGAGCAGCCGATTGCCATTTGATGAAATCACGTATACAATTCACATAGCATGTATCCACACTATGCTTTACTTCCCAACAAGTTGTCGCTATCCATGTTGCCAATTTTTCAGGTGTCGGCATCAATAAGTAAACCAAACCACGTTTTTTTACGTGCTTCTTGATATCTTCACCGGTGAAATATTCCCAAAGTTCCACCGGATAACCTTCCCAATTAGGAATATCATAATAAGTACCTAATTTATATTGAGCCATATAAGCTGCATTCAGCACTTCTTTACATTCTTCTATCAGTTGTGGATATCCATTTTTTCGGAATTCTACAGGAAGATCTTTGAAGGAAGTCTGTGCCATCAATGGCCGGCATATGAATAGCAATGCCAACGCGAAAACAATGAAGCTTGTCTTTTTCATAATCTTGTATCTTTAGTATAGTTAATTTATAAGGTGTGGTAAAGATACAAATTATTCTTTTAAAATGTATCCCTTTTTCATTAGGGATTCTATCTGTACGGAAGCATCATTCCGCAACGCTTTCCTCAGATACGAAATCTGCACATTCAATGCTAAAGAGTTGGTGTACGAGGCAACTCCCCATACTTGCTCTAAGATGGTGTCCCTACTGACTGCCATATTCGGATGCTTGGCCAAAAGACGGAGGATTTCGGCTTGACGGGAAGTTATCAATGTCTTGCTGGCCGAAGTGCGGAGCTCGTTGTTCGTATAGTCGAAAGTGGTATTGCCAAAGGTATAGGTCTCGTTTTCGGGGTTCTCCTCCACTCCATCAAAGCGTTCACGGATGCGGGCTATCAGTTCTTCGGGATAGAAGGGTTTCGACAGGTAATCGTTGGCACGAACCTTGAATCCTTCCAAACGGTCGGTCTTGTCGGTGCGGTCGGTCAAGAAGAAAATCAAAGTTTGCTTGTCCGTTTCACGGATGCGACGGGCTACCTCGTAACCGTTCACTTCGGGCATATTGATGTCGAGCAGAATCAAGTCCGGCGTCACATCGGGGTATTGTTCCAAGGCGATGCGTCCGTTTCCGGCATAATATACTTCGTATCCCTCGGCTTCGAGGAAGCGTTTCAGAATGAGGGCGTATTTCAAGTCGTCGTCGGCAAAGAGTATTTTCAGTGGTTTCATAGGCTATTGCGGTATTTCAATGGTGAATGTCGTTCCTTTTCCCGGTTGGCTTTGTAGGCGGATGGTTCCGTTATGAGCTTCCACCAACAGCTTGACATAGCTGAGCCCCAAGCCGATGCCGGGAAGGTTGGCATCAGGAATGTTTTGCGCCCGATAGAACTTTTCAAATACTCGACTCTGCTCCTGTAGAGGAATACCGATGCCATTGTCCTTTATCTCCAGATGCAAGCGATTGTTTTCCAAAGAAGCCACAATGGAAATGCAAACTTCACTTCCAGAGTACTTTACGGCATTCTCTATCAGATTGCTTAGGCAGTTGGCTGTATGTACGGGGTCTGCCATTACCCATAGCGGTTGTTCGCTGAATCGGGTTTCGAAGCGGACAACCTTATGGGCGGGAGCATTGTTCAGTCGGATAAGTTTCTCGATGGTTGTCGAGAGGTCGAACGAGCGGATGGAGAGGATGGTACACTCATTGTCGGCACGGGTCAACTCCCTTACCTTATTTAAGTAGGCCGAAAGGTTGTCCAGTTCGAAGATGGCATCCTGCACCACAGCATCCATCATCTGTTCATCGGTGCGCATCGGCTTGTTGTTGAGGAAGGCGATACACATCTTCAAGGTCTGCACGGGACGTTTCAATTCGTGAATCATCGTATTGACAAAACTCTTGCGAAGCTCGTCCACCTTCCGTTGCTCCATGATGGTGCGTAGCTGATAGGTCAAACAGATGATGAGCAGCAGCATCAGGATGAGGGAACCGACTAATTGCCAAGCCATTTGCTTCAGAAGTGGAGAAAGCGGGATGCTGACCTCGCCCGTCACTACTTCCCGTTTCAACGGATTGTAAGGATAGATAATCCTCATCTTATGAACCAGTCCTTCGCGGAAGGGTACATAGCTTCCTTTCCATAAGGTTGTGTCTATCACTTCCCTTTGGAAGTTCGTCATTCGTATTCCTTCTGATTGAAGCAACGAATCGAGCAAGGTTTCACTGAAGGGATTGGAAATCTGAAGCGTGTATAAGGTGGATGCTGAGAACAATATTTCGGTGGAAACATTCTCCGTGCGGAACGTATCTCGTACGATGATGGAATCACTCTTTTCCTGAATCAGTTTTTCAATATCGACAGAATCCATTTTTTCGTTGTTCAGGTAATAGAAGGTCAGAGTGGTAGCCGTTTTCGGCTCGGGACGATTGACGGAATCTTCTTTCATTCTTGTCCATCCCGATAGGTTCATCGCCATACTTCTCAAGGGTTCTGCACCGATTTGCCGATTGCGGAAACGGATGTCGGCTTCCTCCTCTTCCGCTTCCAGGATACGTTTGTGCAAGGTCTGCATATATTCCAATGCCGAGAAATTGTATTGGTTGTAGAGCCAATAACTCTGTCCGCCTATCATCAGTAGCGAGGTGATGATGGTGAGTATCCATACGATTTTGATGTTCTTGTCCATAGTGATTTTGTTTGTTTGCAAAAGTAAGAAGTAATCTCAGAATAAGAGGTACACGAGACATCCTTTTTTCCAATGAGTAATATTTCCGTAATAACTTTCTAATGGCAAGACATAGAAAGACGGTTACATTTGCATCGTGAAACTCATAAATCAGAACCATTATGAACAAAAGAAATCTACTATCTTTGCTTCTGCTGATGATAGTCATTGGCACGAAAGCACAAATCAACATCATCGACCTCAATGCCGTCTTCCAGAGCGATAGCATCGACCAAGCCCGTTTGGTAGTGCAATATGAGATGAAGTATGTGAAGGACACCACCAACGAGAAGCAGCTTATCGATCCCTTGAAGGAAACCTTGATGCTCGAAATCGGGCAGAAGGTGAGCAAGTGTTATAGCTATACCTTCTATCTGCGTGACTCTGTATTGACCGCCGATTACAAGGCCGGTGCTTCGCAAGAAACCATTACCCAACACGCACAGGCTTATGGTTA
>JAFQBF010000055.1 GCA_017416735.1 Bacteroidaceae bacterium
ACCTTCGGGGGCTTTCTTCGGAAAGTACTTCAGACGGTCATGTATGTCTTTGTTCCATTGCTCTTTCATCTGTCTTCCTTTTGATGTTTATACTTTTGAATCATCTCTGCCAGCATATTTCTCGCCCGTGCGAATTGGGAAGCTGACGTACCCGGTTGGATATGAAGCATCTCGGCTATTTCCTTGTGGCTTTTCTCTTCTACTACGAAGAGGTTGAACACGGCCCGGTAGCCAGGTGGGAGCTGCCGGATGAAAGATAGTAAAGTATCCGTATCTACTCCATCCGTATCCGGTTCTTCGTCCGGGAAATCTTTGATGTGCGGTTCTTGGATGGGTACGAACAGGTGCTTGTCCTTTTGAAGTTCTCCCAATGCTTCGTTGATGGCAATTCGGGTTATCCAGGCTTTCAATGAACCTTTTCCCCGGTATTCAAACCGCTGGATTTGGGTGTAGATTTTGATGAAACTTTCCTGCAGCACGTCTTTCAACGTCTCTTCATCGGATATATAGCGGGCACATACACCGGTCAAATAATCGGCGTATTCCATATAGAGCTTGTTCATGGCGAGAGGGTCGCCTTTTCGGAACAAGTTCACTATGTGCTTTTCTTTATCTATCCAAAGAAGATTCATCTCTGTTCATTCACTTGAATGTACTTTATAAATACAAAGAAAGTGAAAATCTTGCATAAAGAGTACAACTTTTTTTGATCTTATAGAAAAAAAGAGCCGCAACCAAGACTGGTCGCGGCTCTTATTATAATAAGGTGGAAATTAGTTCTGTTGTCTTCTTTCCTTTCTTTCAGGACGTTCTGCACGTTCTGCTCTTTCAGGCTTTGGCAACAAAACCTTGTGAGAAAGCTTGAACTTGCCGGTCTTCGGGTCGATGTCGAGCAACTTCACGTCGATTTCATCGCCTTCCTTCAAACCGGATTCTTCGATGGTTTCGAGACGCTTCCAGTCGATTTCAGAGATGTGGAGCAAACCATCCTTGCCCGGCAAGAATTCAACGAATACGCCGTAAGGCATTACCGAGCGAACCTTGCCCTTATATACTTCGCCTACTTCGGGAACAGCCACGATGGCTTTAATCATACGCATGGCGCCATCGATACTTTGCTTGCAAGTGCCTGAGATTTCTACACGGCCCACATTGTCGATTTCTTCGATGGTGATGGTAGCACCGGTTTCTTCCTGCATGCCTTGGATAATCTTACCGCCCGGGCCAATTACAGCACCGATGAATTCCTTCGGGATGGTGATGACTTCGATGCGCGGAGCGTGCGGCTTCAATTCCGGACGTGGTTCTGCGATACATTCGGTCAACTTGTTCAAGATGTGTTCGCGACCGGCCTTTGCCTGAAGCAATGCCTTTTCGAGGATTTCGTATGACAAACCATCTACCTTGATGTCCATCTGAGTGGCGGTGATACCATCTACAGTACCTGTCACCTTGAAGTCCATATCTCCCAAGTGGTCTTCGTCACCGAGGATGTCCGACAATACAGCATACTTTTCTTCACCGGCGTTCTTGATAAGACCCATAGCGATACCTGATACAGGCTTCTTCATCGGAACACCTGCGTCCATCAATGCCAAGGTACCTGCACATACGGTAGCCATTGAAGAAGAACCGTTTGATTCGAGAATATCCGACATGACACGGATAGTATAAGGATAATCAGCAGGAATCATACCCTTCAATGCACGCCATGCCAAGTGACCGTGGCCGATTTCACGACGGCCTACACCACGCTGAGCCTTGGCTTCACCTGTAGAGAACGGCGGGAAGTTGTAGTGCAACAAGAAACGTTCATTGTGACGGTCGAGTACATCGTCCACCAACTTTTCATCCAACTTGGTACCCAAAGTAACGGTACTCAATGACTGAGTTTCACCACGGGTAAAGATGGAAGAACCGTGAGGACCTGGCAACGGATCGACTTCACACCAGATAGGACGGATTTCAGTGGTCTGGCGACCGTCAAGACGCTTGCCTTCGTCCAGGATGCAACGACGCATAGCTTCCTTTTCTACATCGTGGTAATACTTGTTGATAAGTGCTTCCTTTTCTTCCAATTCTTCTTCAGTGAATTGTGCCTTGAATTCTTCACGGACGGCTTCGAATGCTTCGCCGCGTTCGTGCTTGTTGCGGTTGCCCGATGCTGCGATGGCGTAAGCCTTGTCGTAACATGCAGCGTGAACAGCCTGACGGAGTTCTTCGTCGTTTTCTTCGTGGCAATATTCGCGCTTCACGGTAGAACCTACTTCTTCCATCAATTCCATCTGAGCCTTGCAGTGAACCTTGATGGCTTCGTGAGCCACCTTGAGGGCTTCGAGCAAATCCTGTTCGCTCACTTCGTTCATTTCGCCTTCCACCATCATGATGTTTTCGTAAGTGGCGGCAACCATCAAGTCCATATCTGCCTTTTCGAGCTGTTCGAAAGTCGGGTTGATGACGAACTGGCCATCGATGCGTGCTACGCGAACTTCCGAGATAGGTCCGTTGAACGGAATGTCGGAAACAGCGAGGGCAGCCGAAGCAGCCAAACCAGCCAAAGCATCCGGCATATCAACGCCGTCGGCTGAGAAAAGGATGATGTTTACATAAACTTCTGCGTGGAAGTTATCAGGGAATAACGGGCGCAAAGCGCGGTCCACCAAACGGCAAGTAAGGATTTCGTAATCCGATGCCTTGCCTTCTCTCTTGGTAAAGCCACCCGGAAAGCGTCCGAATGCTGAATATTTTTCTTTGTACTCTACCTGAAGCGGCATAAAATCTGTACCGGGAACTGCATCTTTTGCTGCACAAACAGTCGCCAAGAGCACGGTGTTACCCATGCGGAGCATCACAGAACCGTCTGCCTGTTTTGCCAGCTTTCCCGTTTCGAGCGTGATGGTTCTTCCATCAGGAAGCTCGATCGTCTTAACAATAGGATTAATCATAAAAATGTGTTATTATATATTTTTTCGTCTAAAAATCGTGCAAAGATAGGCATTTATTCTTCTAATGAGGTGGAAATGAGGTGAAAAGTTGCTGTTCTTGACTTTTTTTTTCATTTTAACGTTCAAGAACGTGAAGAAATGCTTTGTGAAACGATGAAAAGACGTATCTTTGCACCGATTTTATTAAGAACACACACTTTATATTAAAAATGGTGATGAAGAAAGTTGTATATTTTTTGCTTGCACTTGTGTTGGTAGGACTGGGCGCTTGCGATAACGGGCCTAAATTCAAGGTTCAAGGTGAGGTGACTGGTGCCGGAGACAAGACTCTTTATTTGGAAGCATCAGCGTTGGAAGGTATTGTATTGCTCGACTCGGTAGAGTTGGGAAGTAACGGAAGTTTCAGCTTTGCGGAAAATTGTCCGGAATCGCCGGAGTTCTATCGTCTGCGTCTGGACGGCAAGGTGATAAACTTTGCGGTTGATTCAACAGAAACGGTGACCATCAAGACAGATGCAGCCAAGTTCGATACAGGCTATGTCATTGAAGGCTCGGAAAACAACCAGAAGATAAAGGAACTGGTGATGCTCCAAGCCGAATTGCAGCAGAAGGTGGACAAGCTGAGTCAAAGCCAAATGCCGGCAGGCTTGATGCAAAACCAGCTGACGTCTTTTATCAATGAATATAAGGAAAAGGTGAAGCGTGGTTATATCTTCGCTGCTCCTAACAAGACATATGCTTATTTTGCTTTGTTCCAGACTTTGAACGGTTATATGATTTTCAATCCGTTGGCCAATAAGGACGACGTGAAGTGCTTCGCAGCAGTAGCTACCAGCTTGAACAATGCATATCCGCATGCAGACCGTTCCCGCAACCTTTATAATATGGTCATCAAGGGCTTGAAGAATACCCGTGAACAGAAGCAGGAAGTGTTGGAAATTGACCCGAGCTTGATTAAGGAGATGGATATCATCGACATTCAGTTGAAGGACTTGAAGGGCAATGTGCGTACGCTTACAGAATTGAAGGGCAAGGTTGTCTTGATTGACTTTACGGTATATAACAATGCATGGGCATCGACACATAATTTGGCATTGCGTGAACTCTACAATAAGTATCACTCCAAGGGATTGGAAATTTACCAGATTTCATTGGATACGGACGAACATTTCTGGAAAACATCGGCCGACAACTTGCCATGGGTGTGCGTACGTGATGGCGCAGGTCCATTGTCGCGATACATTTCGCTTTATGGTATAAGCAATCTTCCAACTGGATTCTTGGTGAATCGTAAAAACGAACTCTGTGCTCGTAACGAGAATCTAGAAGATCTGGAAGCAGAAATTCGCAAGTTGCTGTAATAAGATGTAAAAATGAAGCCGATTTTGTTTAAAGATGTTACAAAGCATCTTTTTAAACTTGATTGGTATCAAATAAAAACCTAACTTTGCACCGCAAAATGGGAAAAAGAGGGTTCCGACATTTAGAAGTGTCGGAATTCTTTTTGTTTTTATATTGAAGAATAGATTGAACAAATAAATTAAGGAGGAAAACATTATGGCTTATATGTCAGAAGAAGGTTACAAGCAGTTGCTCGAAGAATTGAGACACTTGGAATCAGTAGAACGTCCGAGAGTGGTGGCAGCGATTGCCGAGGCTCGCGATAAGGGTGACCTGTCGGAAAATGCGGAATACGATGCCGCAAAGGAAGCACAGGGCTTGTTGGAAATGAAAATCAGTCAGCTGAAGGCAACTATCGGTGATGCCAAGATTATTGATACTTCAAAGTTGAAGGCTGATACCGTACAGATCTTGAGTAAGGTTGAACTGAAAAATGTCAAGACAGGCATGAAGATGGCCTATACATTGGTGGCCGAAAGTGAAGCTAACCTGAAGTTGGGCAAGATTTCGGTAAATACCCCGATTGCACAAGGTTTGTTGGGCAAGAAGGTAGGCGATGTAGCCGAAATCACCATTCCACAAGGAAAGATTAGTTTGGAGATTTTGAACATTTCATTTTAACGGACGGGCAGGTTCGCACATAAGTTGCGGGCCTGCCTTCTTTCATCTATTAAGATATGGCAACAATATTCAGCAGAATTATCGCAGGCGAAATTCCCAGTTACAAGGTGGCTGAGGATGAACAGTTTTATGCGTTTCTCGACATCAACCCGTTGGTGAAAGGTCATACATTGGTGGTGCCGAAGCGCGAAGTAGATTATATCTTCGATTTAGAAGATGGAGAGGTGGCTGCTATGCAGGTATTTGCGAAAGGCGTGGCATTGGCCATTCAGCAAGCTTTCCCTTGCAAAAAGGTAGGCCAGGCCGTAATCGGTTTGGAAGTGCCTCATGCGCATATCCATTTGATTCCTATCCAGAAAGAATCGGATATGCTTTTCTCTAACCCGAAATTGCAGCTTTCCGGTGAAGAGTTCGTGGCCGTAGCCAAGGCCATCAACGAAGCTTGGGAAAGTAACCGAAAGTAATCTTCTTCCTTATAGATATAAAAAGCGAGGATGCCAACCGGCATCCTCGTTTGTATTATACGAATTCATCTCCCAATTTGGCTTGTGCGTCGTTCACATAGCGTCGGATTTTGTTCTCGTCGTCTTTCCGGCAGATTAGCAATACATTGTCTGTATCTGCCACTAAATAGTCTTCCAGTCCTTGCAATACGGCCAACTTGCCTTCCGGCAAGGCAATGATATTGTTTTTGCAATCATACGTTAGGGTGTGTCCCTTGATGATGACATTCTTCTGCTGGTCCTTTGGGGAAGCTTCATGCAAGGATCCCCAGGTGCCCAAATCAGCCCACCCGAAGTTACAGAGTTGCACATATACATTGTTTGCCTTCTCCATGATGCCATAGTCGATGGAAATGTTTGGCCACGATTCGCAATCCTGGCTGTTTGTGATGATTTTCTCGTACATTTCCGGCATATGTGTCTGGAAAGCTTGAAGGATGGTGTTCACGTTCCAGATGAAAATGCCCGAGTTCCAATAGAATTCATCGCTTGCAACAAAAATTTGTGCAAATTCCAATTGTGGCTTTTCGATGAAAGTCTTCACCTTATAGAAATCATCCTGTTGTTCATCGGCTATCTGGATGTAACCGTAACCTGTTTCCGGACGGTTGGGCTTGATACCTAATGTCAGCAGTTGCGGCGATTGGGCTACGAACTCCAGTCCCTTGGTGATGGCTTCGATAAATTCGCCTTCTTTCAAGATAAGGTGGTCGGCAGGTGCAACGATGATATTCGCGTCCGGATTCATCTGCTGGATGTGGTACGATGCCCAAGCAATGCAGGGAGCCGTATTCCGTCGGGTAGGTTCCAATAGGATGCGGTCGGTTGCTACTTCGGGTAATTGTTCTTTCACCAAGTCTTCATATTGCACGTTGGTAGCGATGAATATGTTTTCTGGCGGAACTATCTTGCTATATCTGTCGTATGTCAATTGCAGGAGGGTGTGTCCTGTCCCGAAGAATTCAAGGAATTGCTTGGGTTTGTTCTTGCGGCTGTATGGCCAGAAACGGCTTCCGATTCCTCCCGCCATTATCACACAATAGTTGTTGCTGTTTGTCATGATACGATTCGGTTTAAAAGTTTCTGCTAAGTTAGGATATATTTTTGTCTTAACGAATATATTTCTCATAAATGATGTTATAAAAACTTTTTTTGAATAAAAAACGGGAAAAAGTTTGGAGGTAATAAAAAAAGTCGTACCTTTGCATCCGCAATCGAGAAACAACCTCGAACTTCGAAATGCCCAGATGGCGGAATCGGTAGACGCGCTGGTCTCAAACACCAGTGGATTCACTTCCATCCCGGTTCGACCCCGGGTCTGGGTACGAAGAAAGAGTTGGTTTATGATTGATGCTTAAAGGTTATTTGCCCAGATGGCGGAATCGGTAGACGCGCTGGTCTCAAACACCAGTGGATTCACTTCCATCCCGGTTCGACCCCGGGTCTGGGTACAGGAAAAGGAGAAAGTTCGAAAGGCTTTCTCCTTTTTTTGTGTTTGTTGCTCTTACCGTTTTGTTCCTACTCATAAGTTGCTTTTTTACCTACATACCTACATTCTCTACACTTTCATTGATAATCAGATTGTTAATGATGTAGAGAACGTGTATGGAGAGTGTAGAGAAGCCGTTTTCTCTACACTAACGCCTTGTTTTTAACGTTTGTTAGTGCTGAAATGCTGCGCTTTTACTTCTTTTTCGCTTGATTTTCGCCCGTTTTGGGCGATTTTTTTGCCCATGACGTTTGTCCTGTTCTTGTTCTGAGAAATCTATTTCATGAAAAAAACGATGTATATGAGCATAAATCATGCTAAAATGGGTATGAATAATCCCTTTTCTCTACATCTTAAACCGTTTTCTCTACACAATGAATCATTTCAAATCTGCTCGCATGCCCCATTCATAATATAGCGATTCGTGGTACGATGTATTGCAAATGATGGTACGCAATATTGTAAATATTCGTACGCAATATTATGAATAAGAAATAGATGCTGATTATCAATGCTTTATAATGTCATTCGGATTTTTTTGAACCAAGAAAATGAACTTTGTGTAGAGAACTTTTTCTCTACACTTTCTCTACACTGTATCTGGCGAATATAATATGCTGAATATCAATATATAAAACATTTTAGTGTAGATGTGTAGAGAAAAATGTGCAAAATTAGAGATCTGATTCAATTTAGGGGCAACATTCTCCATTGCTTTATACGGAAATCTCCTTCTCCTGTCATTCTGACGACCGTAGGGAGGAAGAATCTGTATACATCTACTTTGTGCTTGCAGATTCTTCGCTAACGCGGTTTTCTGCAGAAAGCGATAATTGTTAGAAAGTTCATTGCTTTTTTAAGATTTTCTCTTTTTTTACTTGCTTAAAATGATATTTATTCATAACTTTGTTGCATAATGAAATAGTTAGTCTTTAATGCTATGATGAACGTGAACGATAAAAATGAATATCATTTTATCATTAGAGAAATGATTAAGAATGAGAATGAAATAAGGAATTCTAGAAATAATAGGTTTATGGCTTATTAGTATAGTGGGGATTGTTTTCTTGTGGATAAGTTAATCTGTCACATAATGATAGACCGTTTCCATCCGACTAGTGCCGAATTTAAAGAGCGTGTGTTTAATGGTGGAAACATTAAGGGTGTAATAGAGAAACTAGATTACATTCAAGGGCTTGGTGTGAATGGTATCATGCTCACTCCGTTCTATCAAACAAATGGATACCATGGATATCATATTACAGATTACGATAAGGTCGATTCTCATTTCGGAACGTGGAGTGATGTGAATTTACTTGTTCAAGAGGTTCATAAACGCAATATGATAATTGTTGCAGATTTTGTTCCCAATCATTGTCATATTTCTAATTCACTATATGCTGATGGTAAACATAAGGATTGGTTTTTATTTGATATAGAAGGTAAGGTGAAAGGCTTTGCCAATCTGGATTTCTTGCCTATGTTTAATACAGATAATGCAGAAGTTCAACAATTTTTTATTGATAGAGGACTTAAATTGTGTGAAGTAGGATTTGATGCAATTCGTTTAGACCATGCAACGGGCCCGACATACAACTTTTGGAAAACATTTAATGCTGCTTTGAAGAAACAATATCCTAATGTACAGATTATTGGTGAGGTATGGGGCAAATTAGATTTTAAACCTCGTAATCCATTTCGATATTTTTTGAATAAGTTGCGATACTCTGCACAAGAGGCTCGACAAATGGAATATATCGGGATATTAGATGGTGTTTTTGATTTTCGTTATCAAGAATTGATATGCAATGCAGTGAAAACCAATAGAGGATTAGAAGGTAATACGAAACTTAAACGATCAATCACAAAACACTTTGCAAATTATCCTTCTGTTTTTCAATTGTAGCTATTTTTGGATAATCATGATTTGAATCGTTTTCTTTTTGAATGCAAAGGGGATAAAAAACTGTTGCAAGAAGCCATCAATTATACCAAACAGTGGCATAAACCTTTTCTCACATATTACGGAACAGAGAAAGGCATGTCAAACGAAACGGATATTCATCAAATGCCATATGGAGACGAGCAAGTGCGAAAACCTATGATTTGGGATTAATAGAAGATGAAGGATTTTGAATATACCGATGAACAAATCATTAATGGCATCGTAAATAATGACCATTCGATGATTGAGTATTTCTTTTTCAAGAAATGCAAATCATTGCTTGCGTATATAATTCAGAGTGTTTTTGATTATCAGATAGATGAGAATACTCTTATCAGTGAATTATATATTTATCTACAAGCGAACGATTGGCATAAAATAAAGCAATTCGATTATCGTAGCAAATTGACAACATGGACAAGTGTTGTAGCTGTACGATATTTTCAGAAAAAGAGAGAAATACTGATAGAATCAGAAACATCACAGGCTCTAAACGGGAAAACAGACTATGGATTTAATCCCAATTTCTGTGTAGAGCGAAGAATTGACATTCACGATGCTTTGAATAGAATGCAGAACATACGCTATCGTCAGGTAATAGAGATGCTAGATTTAAAAGAGATGCGTCCTGATTTATTGGCAGAGCAAATGAATGTTACAGTTGATAACCTATATAACATCCATCGTCGTGCGTTATTGCAACTACGAATGCTGATGGGCAGAAAGGAGGATTATTATGATTGATTGGAACGATAATATTTCTGATGAGATGTTGGCTGCTTACCTTGATGGCAACGCCAATATGGAAGAATGTTCATTGATTCAAAGCCAAATGGGTAGTGACTCAATGTTGTCCGAAGTCATCGACATAGTCAATGATATGAATCATTTGGGATTAACTATGGGCAATGATAACTTGATTATGAACCCTACGGATAATTACATAGAATGGAACGATGGAATGGATATAGCATCTGCTCCATTGCTGACCATTCCCGAATATAGTGATGACTTATCTCAATTTGATTCATTTAACAATGGATTTGATAGAGATAACTACAATAATGATTTAGATAATTTTTTTGATAACACTTTAGAAGAATAATACTATGCCATTAACAGAGATTTTATTAGGAACATTTGGTGGTGCAATGATTCTAAACAAAGTAATTGACTATGTTGTGCCTACAAAATATCAACCACAGTTCAAGGGTCAAAAAGAGCGTGATGAAAGATTAGAAGAGTTTCAAAAGCGTCAGCAAAAAGAGAATCAATTATTTCAAGCTGAGCGCGATGCTCAACAGCAGGCATTTCAACGACAGAGAGATGCAGAGCAGCGTCACTTCCAAATGGAAATGGAGGCGAACAGAATGGCATTTCAAGAGCGTATAGAAATGCGCCGTTTACAAGTCCAAAAACAGTTGGAGGAGCATAGAGCAAAATTAACCATTGCTCTTAATGAGATGAACATCAAGAATAGCCAAGATATAGCACAATTTAATGCTAGAGCTATGCGTGAAACGCAGATTCTTGTTGCACGTGAAAATGCACAAAATCTATTACAAGACCGTATGGTTCAGGATGCTCTAAAGAATTTTCCATTAAACATATCTCCACTTGTATTATTAAAGAACAGGCCCCACTCATTATCATCTTTATTACGTTTTACAGTAGGTGAAAATTGCAATATGGCTGATGTGGCAAGCGATGTGATAAGCTATGCAGAGAATCCTGAGGCTTTGAATGTCTTTGTGGCTCCTGTTTATGTTGATTCTAAGATAAAGAATCGTGAAATACTTAGCAAACAGATTTGGGATACAACCTATCAGCGTCTGGAAAGTTTCTTTACTGCACATTACAACAGAAGAAGCAGACGCCCTGTGATTTTTTATCCTACAGCCTGGAATGATAAATATAGTCCGGGGATGCACGCAAGTGAAACGCTCCATTTCTTCTTGCGAGATATGCCTTGTGTGGTTCTTGAACCAAGATTTGATGGAAACAATTTCCGTATCATGGTATCTTCGTGGGGGTTAGGTTATACCTCTACCGAGCATGTTCGTACAGAGTTAAATTTTAATATCAATATTGATGCCATTCTAGCGTATTCGGTTTATGAACGTTCAAAAACAGCATTGGGAGTGTTGAATGATTTGGCAAAAGCCGACATCGCAGAAACTGAGAAGACTCCATTCTTTATGCAGCAACGAATTTTAGAGCGAAACATAAAGATTTTTGAGACATTAAATATCGAAGAGCGCATAATTAACAATAAGATGAATGAAATAGATGCTTTAGGTATATACAACATATTTAAAATAGAGCCCATACAAGATTTAGACTTATTGTCAAAATCATTAACCTATCAAATTGGAATGACACTGGCCACTTTGACCGACATTCATCATTTGCGTTCTACAGATATTGCTCCTGTATATCCTATGCTAATGAAAGAAGAATTTCCCGAATTATATGCCAATGAACATATTCGCAAGTCTTTGTATGAAAATTACAGAGACATGTTTCTTCGTATACGTGAAGAGGAAAGTAATATATATTCTTTAGATGAGAGGAAGCTGTTAAAGAATATAAGAGAAGCGCAGATCAAAAAGATAAGTTCTGATTTAGGAATAGACAATAGTGAAAACTCGAAAGAAGAGGTTGAACAACAAATTCGCAAATATTGTAGAGAAACATTTGATTTTGAAGATTCTGATTTTAGATATGTTTGGGAAACTTGTTTGGATGAAATGGCAGCTAAGGATAAGCCATTCTTTGAAGTGCTTTTGCCGCAGATTGAAGATGAAGTAATGCAGAAACAATTAAAAAAGAAACTCCTTAGATTATAACTTCTAAATTTATATTATAATGAAATTAAATAAGCTTATAAAACAGGCATTAGTGCATATATTGTTGGTATCATTAATAGCTATATCATTATTGCACTTGATAACACATTGTGCTATTGAGAAGTTTTGTTTTGATAAAAATATTATGCAACTAATTGTAAGCGCTGTCAGTGTCGATATTGCGTGTTTAGCCTATTGTCATACAAAGAAATCCAATAAGGTAAATGTATTTAACAATATATTTGTTACGCAAATATCTTTAATGAAACATTATTTCTTTGCTGAAGCAACGCAAGAAACAAAATTAATTAATAGCGAAGGAACTATAGAATTAATAGGTGATTATCCATCGCCTTTTAAATGTGATATAAATAGCCCTATTTATAAAAGTTTTTGCAACTATTTTATTATGAATAAAGAAATAGTTAAGAACTCATCGTTAACTAATAGGCAAATCGTTAATATATGGAATCATTTTTGTTCAAAATTAATAAGTCGAAGTGAATTCGATTACTCTTTTAAATTTGTCTATATGTGTGTAAATCATGTAAAAGATTCGAATTTGGAAAATGAGGAGAAAACAAAATATATAAGAATAATTTCTAATATGATAAATTCTGAACAAATGTTTTGTTATTTCATCAATCTTGTACATATGTGTAATGGAGACTGTACGAAAGATGATACTGTTAGATTACTAAAAGATTATCGTTTCTTTGACGATATGTTTAATAGTAAAATTTTTAATGAGGTAAAAGATATAATACCGATAGATATTATAAAATGTTTTTCCGCATAAATAATAAGCAATGAAAACTTTATATATAAACGTCAACAATGAACAAATCCAATCAAATGAAGAACTCGAAGTTCTGGAGCATGATTTGGATTGTGATTTCTTCTTCTATTTTGGTGGGAAGATAGCAAAAGGCTGTAATGTAGACAACGAATATGCTGTTATTACAGACTTCAATACAGAAGATTATAAAGAAGAATATAAGCAAATAATCACCCAATGGAATGAGATTAAAACAATATTGTTTAGTGAAGAGTGTAAGGGTAAATTTGAGCTGACTCTTCCTAGTGATTATATACATTGGTTGCGTTATAGTGTAGAGTACAACCATGTGTATAATAAGAATTTCTCTAACGGAGAGCCTACTAGAATACCTGTTGATTTGGAGGAGTTGTATGAAGAATCTGTAGAGTATATGCAACGTGAAATGTTGCGTAGGCTTAAACGAGATGATTTGTATTTAGATATAGATGAGGTTGTCTTCAATGATGATGCGGTAACTCGTAAATCTCCAATTGTTCGTGCGATTAAAGAAAAGTATGATGGTATAGGCTTTAAGTCTTATAAAAAATGGCTGCAAAAGAATGGAGAAATACCACAAAAACCAAAAGCGCCTTCACCAGTTTGTGATAAATGTGGAAAGGATTCTTGTGAATGCACATTGTCTTCATATGATTTCTTTCCATTGGAAAATGTTGTTTTACATGAAACATCTTGTTCTAGTATTCTGCAAGAACATTTAGAATATGAAAAAAATCTTATATATTATGAACCGAAACCTGGACTTGTTTTTATACAACAAAAAAGAGACACTTTTTTTTCTATAGTAAGTATCTCTGAAGAAGAAGCTTATCCTAAATTGTGGAGAAGTTTGTTGGAACTCAAATGGGGCGAATCATATAATGCTTGTATAAGCATAGTGAAGAAAAAAGGTTATAAGTACAGAGTGGAAGATTTGGACGGAGGCGGAGCATGGAGTAATAAACTACTTGTGTTATCCATTGATGAAAAATATATATTTGAGTTCAGTTTTTTGCATTGTAAATTAAATTTAATACGAGCGTTTTTGAATAGATGCCCACATTGTAAATCTAATAATTTAATGTTACTCGAACATTTTAATTCTGATGAAATTAAAATGAAATGTATGGATTGTGGGTTATTGTTAATAGATGGATTGGGTATAGAATGTCCCGAATGTCGATCAGAAAATATTAAAGATGATGGTTCTAGTTATCTCCAATATACTTGTAATATTTGTGGTCATAATTGGGGACACGATGATACCGTAAAATGTCCCGAATGTGGTTCTGGCGATATTACAAATGATGGTACAGATTACATGCAGTATGAATGTAATGCGTGTGGTTTTACGTGGGGAGGTGATGAAGAATATGATAGCGATTGTGACAATGCGGGACATTCAATATCTGATTTTTTTGATTCATTTGGTTTTCCTTTTGGTAAAACAACTAGATATGACATCAAAAGAGCAAATGGTGTTTTAGAGAGTAAAGGTGAACTAATTGAGACATATAAAATGCCTAATGGCATCCTTGTTTTCTTCAGCCGTCATGAGGATTTTTGTTATAGTATACACGTGTCTGACAATAATGGTATTCCATTGTTCTATAAGAATTTAGGGATATATTGGGGGATAAATAAAACAGACTTTAGGAATATATTTGAGAACTTAGGATTTCATGTTGAAGAAAATGAAGAACTTGAAACTATAACTGCATATATACAATGTATAAAATGGAACAGATTTATAGAACTTGAAATTATGTATTGTGATTTAGAAATGATTTATTTAAGTGTAAGTATATACGATTACAAGCCGTATTAATTTCACATGGAATTTCTTTATATTGATAATATGGTGAATATAGAAGCATTGCAACCATTCCAAGAAGTCTTTCCCAATGGATGGTTTGATGGTGTTCGACAAATGTACGGAGAAAATTTTTCGGATGAGATAATTTCTCAATCAGTGGAGGAAACGTGTGATTTCTTCCATATTGAAGAACCTGCAATAGTTTCTGAGGGTTGGACTACAGGCGTATATCCAAACAATGATTTTACATTGCAAGATGATGTCCTCATTTTTAATCGAGAACAATTGCTTGATATGGGAATATCCGGAAAGGATGGCTTGGATTTGGTAATGACTCACGAGGGAACTCATCGTGTGTTACAAGGAATAGAACATCTTGAATTTGACTCTCATCAAGAAGAATTATGTTGCGATTTTATGTCAGGTGTGCGAGCTGGGCTGAATGGTATTGATGTGTCGCAAATGGAAAACTCCTTAATGTATACCCTCGAGTCAGAAACACATCCGGCAGGTGTTGAAAGAGTGGAATCTATTGAAGCTGGTGTTCGCTTCGCTCAACAGTATTACGCAGAATATAATATGGCACCAACATTTAATGAGTGCTTGGATAACTTCTGCGAAATTAATGAAACGGAACAACAAGAACAAATTACTCTTCGAGTGGATCATTCTGGTGATGAGATTTCATTCAAAGGTGTTTTACCCCCAGACAATAACAGTGATGGATATATCCCAGATGGAAAGATAACTTTAGAGCGAACAGAATCTGACAATACCGATACTTTTAAGGTATACAATAAAGATGGTGGTCAGTATGTGTATGAAGGTGGTAAATGGATTCGTATCGATGGTAGTGGTACGGTGAGCATTGAAGGAGTTAAATATGATAAAATTTAAAAGCTAATAGATTAACAGAATTTTATAGAAATGCTGATAGAAAAATCGCTGTATAGAACTCTTTATAGAAAAGAGACTATACAGTGATTTTTTATTGTATAGGGATTCGTTATATAAATAAATGGTTATACTATGATAGTTATTCATCCAAAAGATAAAACAACCGCTATGCTTTCTGTGCTTTATGAAGGGTTGGAAGTGCGTTTGATTGATCAAAGAGCTAGTAATTCGGAGGTGAAGCATCTCTTGGACCATGTCTCGACATCAGAGCGTATCTTGTTATTAGGACATGGCTTCGATAAAGGATTGTTTTCTGGAATGATTGTTACAGAAATGGATGAAGCGTTAGCTTATGGGATTGAAACGATTCAAGAGGAATTGGATTGTGAAAACATAAAACTGGCGAAGCATTTGCGCTTCTTGCTTGATGAGGGTATTCCGTTGATAGATGTACCGGTAAGAATGCTTGAACTGGATGATGTACATTCTCCTCTTACTAACTTTAATTATAATAATATCTTTTATCTTTAAATAAACTTACTAGCATGAAACGATTATTTATTATGATTTGTATGGCAATTGGGTTGTGCCATACATCTTGTCAGAACAATGTGATGGAATTTTTAGAAGCAGATCATGAAATTCAGAATCTTGTTCTTCAAGCCCGGTCAGGAGAGGCAGAAGCATACAAACAATTGGCAGTCTGTTATTGTGATGGTAATGGAGTAGAGAGAAGTTTCTTGAATGCGTTTTTTATGTATGTCAATTATATAAAGAAGATTGGGAAAAACATGGATTCTGTCATGGATGTTTTTGAGGAGGGTCACCCTGTAAAGTTGATGGTGGATATATTTAATTGTCCTTCGTACAACGCAACAGCGAAAGACAAAATAGCTCAATTGAAATCGGTGGCTCCCATAGAGGGCAAAGTGCTTGAAGCAGGTAAAAAATTGTTTACGATGGATGAAACGGAGGAGGCTCTGAAAATCATTCGTCTAGCGGAAAGCGAGGGAAGTGAATTGGCGGTATTGGTACAGGTGGCTTGGTATAGGCAAGTTGGTGACAAGACTGTATATGAGCAGTATTTAGAACGTTGGGCCGGGAAATATCCATTGTTCAATTTAGGGATTGGTGATTTATATATAGAGAAGTATATCGTAGATAAAAATGTAGAGAATCTGCAAAAGGCTATAACCTATTATAACAAGGTGGATGCACATGGTATGCTTATGCGAGATGGTGCTAGAATTCTATTGAGAATGTATAAGCGGGGGAAAGAATTGGGGTTGCCTGAATGTGATGGGCAAGAAATGGCAAGATTGAGAAAGATAGCAGAGTATTAAAATATAGAAATGGAAAGAATGAAACGTTTGTATAAAATATTAACTTTGCTATTGGGCGTAGTGGTTTTGGTGTGTGTGGCATTGGCTGTTTATGAGTATTATGATGATACCTATGGCAGATGGTGGCTTAGGGATAGGGGATTGTCGAACGATGTCGTGGTACATAGTTATCGGGACTATACCTATCGTGTCTATAATCAAAAAATGGGAAAATATACTACCTCGAAAATAGATTGGGTGACGGCTGCTGAGAAAGATGATTCGTTGACGGTTTATGCCGAAAGAGGAAAAAGAGGTTTTATCAATGCCAGGACGGGGAAAATTGTAATAGATGCACAAATGAATGATTATCGGAAGGCATGGGTGTTTTCTGAGGGGCTAGCGGCTGTTTTGAAAGATGGTAAATTGGGCTTTATCAATGCAAAGAATGAAATGGCTATCCCATTCCAATATGATTATTCAACCCATTGCAAAATGTGTGATTTTGGGTATCTCTTTCATGGTGGCTATTGTATCATGACCAATAAAGAGGGGTATTTAGGTTTGATTGATACTTCCGGTAAATGGATGATAGAACCGACATACGATGAGATTTGGGCTCCTCATAATAGTGGATATCGAATTGTAATCAAGGATAGTAGATGTGGGGTACTTGACTCGAAATGCAATGTGGTATATCCGGCAGTGTATGAATATGTGGAAATCGTATCGGATGGTTTTGTTTTGACACAAGAGGGCAGGATGTGGAAAGTGGATAAGGAAGGGAATATCGTACACCCGTTTATGTTTGATAGTACATATAGTCTTGAATATCCGAAAGGTTACGATGAAATGGGTAACATAGTGTTTGTTTTAGCGGATTATGTAAAATATACGGTATTGGGACGATATGGTATCATGAACCGTTTTACGGGTAAGCCTATTACACCTGCCATTTATTCGGATGTGAATATGCTTTCTAAGGATTTGTTTGAAGTGCGTAGCTTGGATGATGGTGGATGGTATTTGGTGGATGTGAACGGTAAGTTGGTTTCGAAATCAGAAGTGCGATGAGGATTTAAACAACTAATGTCTATATATTTTCATGATGTAATATTTTTTATACTGAAATCTTCATAAATTCTCTTCGTTTCTATCCGTCTGAACCTTAATTCTCTACATTCACAATCATTAACCGATTGGGTTTACTTTTATGGAAAGAGAAATCTCTACATAATCTTGCATAAGTCTGAGATTTTTACGAATATTGCAAATCATAAATAAGAAAAACACATGGATAGAAGAGACTTTCTGAAAGTGTCGTCTGTATCACTGATGGCTATGGGGGCAGACGATATAGCAGCAAAGATGTTTGAGCCTTCGGAAGAGAAGGCGGGAGAAATGGTAGTCCGTTTTCTCGGAACGGGTGCGGCCGATTGGAACGGACCCGACAATCGGGGAGAACAGCGGCGTCTTTCGAGCATCCTCGTTGACAAGAACGTTTTGTTTGACTTCACGGCGGGCAACATCGAAATGCTTCCTGAAGGATGCAAACCGGAAGTGGTGTTCTATACTCACTCCCATAACGACCATTATCACCCTGAAAGTGCTTTGAAGATTGGGGTCAAGAGGGTCTATTTAAGCGAGACTTGGTATGACATAGCCAAAGCTGATTTCGAAAAGGCTTCCAAGGAACAGAATGTGCAGATGCCTGAATTGATTCCGTTGTATATAGGGCAGGCAGTGCATGTCAATGGTCTGAGAGTAACTCCACTTCCTGCCAGTCATGCGACGTCTAAGTTCTTCGAACAGACTTTGATTTTCTTGATAGAGAAGTCGGAAGCAAGAGTTATGTATGCCACCGATACTGCCGGTATTCCTGCCGTGGCAGCGCGATTGGCAGGGATTGATGCACACGACCCTAACGGAAAACCCCTAACAGGACTTATCATGGAGGCTACGATGGGAATGGAGCATGACAATGACTATCGTATCTTTGCTCATTCCAGTGTAGGAATGGTGCATCGGGTGGTTGAGGTGCTTCAGAGGACCAAGCGTTATCAACCGGTTGCCGACCAACCTGTGTATCTCACTCACATGGCACGTACTTTGCACGGCACGCAAGCCGAACTTGATGCGACTTTGCCATACCCTCTCAAAGCGGCCTATGATGGGCTTGAAGTAATTTTTTTGTTAATATAGTGACCTATGAAAAACTTAATATAGTGACCTATGAAAAACTCAATCAAATCAATCGTCGCCATCTGTATGATGGTATTGCTGATGCCTGTAGCTGCATTGGCTCAACAGGCTTTGTGGGGAGGTTCGAAACTGATTTCTCCCGAGATTCATAAGAACAAGACGGTAACTTTCCGTATTAAGGCGCCCAAAGCAGTGAAAGTGCAAGTTCTGGGCGATTTCCTGTCAAAGGGAGTAGCCGATTTAGTGGAAAACAAGGAAGGCGTATGGGAATATACAACTCCCGAACCTTTGGCTCCCGAACTTTATAGTTACGCGTTTGTGGTGGATGGTTTGAAGGTTAATGATCCGAATAATGTATATATGATTCGTGACGTGGCGACGGTGAACAACATTTTCATTGTAGGAGGTGAACGGGCGGATTTGTATATGGTAAACAAAGTTCCTCACGGTTCGGTTGCGAAGGTTTGGTATCATAGTCCTTCGTTGGGAATAGACCGTAGAATGACTGTTTATACACCGGCTGGTTACGAGACGAGCGGCAAGCGCTACCCTGTGTTCTATTTGCTGCACGGTATGGGCGGTGATGAGAATGCGTGGAGTGAATTGGGACGTGCCGCACAAATTCTTGACAATTTGATAGCACAAGGTAAGGCTGAACCGATGATTGTAGTGATGACCAATGGCAATGCTGATTTAGAGGCGGCTCCAGGAGAATCTTCCTTAGGATATATGCCTCCTACTACCCGATTGGGCAAGACAATGGAAGGTTCTTTTGAAACTCATTTCCCGGAAGTAGTGAAGTTCATTGATAAGAATTATCGTACCAAGGCCAACAAGAAGAATCGTGCCATCGCCGGTCTTTCGATGGGAGGCTTCCATTCATTGCATATATCCAAACAATATCCGGATATGTTTGACTATGTAGGTTTGTTCTCGGCAGCTATTATGCCGGGCAAGAATGCGACATCACCTATTTATAAAGAAATGGAAGGCAAGCTGAAACTTCAGTTTGCCAAGAAACCGGCCTTGTATTGGATTGCTATCGGAAAGACGGATTTTCTTTATAAGGCCAATCGGGAATATCGGAAGTTATTGGATGAAAAGGGTTATCCGTATGAATACTTTGAAAATGAGGATGGTCACATTTGGAGAAATTGGCGTATCTATCTGACCGAGTTTACGCCGAGGCTTTTCAAGTAAAAAACAAATGAGGGTGTGCATCGCACACCCTCATTTGTTTTACATCGGCTTCAAGATAAATGTAAATTCATAATCACCGTAAGGAACTTGATATTCCGGACGGGCAATGCGTCCCCAGCTATCTTCACAACCTAAACCGGCTTGAATCAAATCGAGACAGAGGTTGGTCAGGTCGGCTTCTTCCACTTCTGGTGAGTGGCCTTGTTGCTTGTGAGTGCCTTCGTCCAGCGACTCGATGGTGTAGTGGAGTGCCGATGCCGAGAATGGTTCGGCGGCTACTACCTGGATACCGCGGCCGGCTGCATTGATTGTCTTCCACCAACGGAGGTCACTCTTGGTGCCTGTTTCTTGCGGACGGATGTAGGAATAGAATTGTTCGGCTACTGATTGGCGATAGATGCCTAAGTCGGCATTGGCCTTGCGGTCAATGTAGTTTTCTATCGGGCCACGGCCGTAATATTCTACCTTGTCGAAAGAACGCGGCATTTGCATTTGCATACCGAAACGGAACATATTGGCTACCTTGGCATTCTTGTCGGCGGTCATTTTTTGAGTGACCTTCATGGTGCCTTCGTTGTTGATGACATAAGTCAAGTTCAACTTGGCAGATACTTCCGGGAGTTCGTAGGCTGCTTCGATGATGGCTTGCTGGTCGGCAATGCGTTGTTGCAAGGAAACCAACTTGATAGTCGGGTTCTTCCATACGGCATATCTTCTTTGTAAGTAAGCGCCAAAATCATTGTCGGTCGGTGCACGCCAGAAGTTTGGCTTCAGATAGCTTCCTTCCTTCATCATATCCAAACCGTTTACTTGGTACTTGCTCAAATAGCCGTTCTGCTTGTCGAACTCGATGCGGAAGTTCTCGCCGTGGACAATGAGGTAGTGCTTGTCGTTTTCTTTCAAAGTAGGTTCTACTACTGTCCAATTGCTCTTGGCTTCATTTTTCAATTCCATGCTTGGAGCTTTGTACGGATTCAAGACAAGCTGTTGTTTGGCAATGATATGACCGGCAGGGAGTAAGCCTTCGGTATTCTTCAGCTTATAAGCCACGTTAAGCAACCATTCGGAACATTGGCAAATATCACCGATTGGAAGCTTCATCTTGACAGTCTGTTGAGGTCCTACGTTCAGGTCTTCCACGCGTCCGCTGCGCATCACCTTTCCTGCTTTCAACACTTGCCATTCCAGATAATATGCCGATAAGTCGCGGAAGAAATATTCGTTGAAAATGCTGATTTCACCATTCTTGATGTCTGCATGATTTGTCCAAATGTCCTGATAGAAATAGCCTACTTCGTACATGTGCGGATTCGGTACGCGGTCCGGGCTAATCAAACCGTTGTCGCAGAAATTGAAGTCAGAAGCATCGAAACGGTTAAAGTCACCGCCGTATGCATAAATCATTTTTCCGTTCTTTCCCGTCCAGCGAACCGATTGATCGACAAAGTCCCAGATGAATCCGCCTTGATACTTCGGATATTTGCGGACGAGGTCCCAATATTCCTTGAAACCGCCTTCCGAGTTACCCATGGCATGGGCATATTCACATTGGATTAATGGCTTCTGATATTGTTCGTCCTTGCTGTATTCCTCGCATCTGTTATAGCCTAAGTACATCGGACAATAGATGTCAGTTTTTCCGTTTCTTCCGGCTTGTTCGTATTGTACCAAGCGACTCGGGTCTTCGGCTTTGATCCAATCATAAGCTTTCTCGAAGTTAGGACCATAGCCGGCTTCGTTGCCAAGTGACCAAATGATGACACTCGGATGGTTGAAGCTGCGTTGCACGTTGCGTTGGTTGCGTTCCATGTGTGCCAATGTATAATCGTCGCGTTTGGCCAAAGTCTTTTCGCCATAACCCATGCCATGGCTTTCGATGTTGGCTTCAGCTACCATATAAATGCCGTATTGGTCGCAGAGCTCATACCAATAGTTGTTGTCCGGATAGTGGCAAGTACGCACGGCATTCAGGTTGAATTGCTTCATAACCTGGATGTCTTGAATCATGCGCTCTTTGGAAATGACATATCCACCGTCCGGGTCAAGCTCATGACGATTGGCACCCTTGATAAGGACAGGCTGACCATTCACCAATAACTGTGCATTCTTCATTTCGACCTTGCGGAAACCTACCTTTACTGGAATTACTTCGCTGTTGCCTTCCAATGAAGCATAGAGTGTATATAAATAAGGAGTTTCGGCTGTCCATTTGTGCGGATTTTCCACTTCGATGATGGCGTTTCCTTTGATAGCTTGGGTATTGGCCACTTCTTTCCCGGAAGCATCTTTCAAAATAAGGTTTACCTTGCCGTTGCCTTTCAGGTTGAGGGCAATGTTCAACGAACCATTCTTGTATTCACCGTCGAGGTCGGGAGTTACACGGATATCTTCGATACGTTTCTTGTCGCGAGCATAGAGGTAGCAATCACGACCTACACCGCTATAGCGGAAGAAGTCTTGGTCTTCCAGATAAGTGCCATCACACCAACGGAATACTTGGAAGGCAATCAAGTTTTTCTGACCGGGTTTCAAATAGGGTGTCAAGTTGAATTCAGCTTCCAATTTGCTGTCTTCGCTATAGCCCACATACTTGCCGTTTACCCACAAGTACATATTGGAAGTAACTGAGCCGAAGTGGGCAATGATATCCTTTCCTTTCCACGAAGCAGGAACGGTGATTTCCTTTCGATAAGAACCTACATGGTTGTTTCCGGTGGGTACGTAAGGCGGATTGTTTTCGAATTGGTTGCGCCATGCGTATCCGATATTCACATAGATAGGGTCGCCATATCCGTGAAGTTCCCATACGCCAGGAACAGGAATGTCATTCCAACCTTTGTCGTTGAAGCCGGTTTTCCAGAAGTCGGTCGGTCGGGAATCGGCATCCTTTACCCAGTTGAATTTCCACGTGCCGTTCAATGTCATGAAGTTGGCGGAGTTTTCCTTGATGCCCTTCTTGGCTGCTTCGGCCGATTCGTAAGCAAAGTAATTGGCATGCATCGGGGCGCGGTTTACCGCATTGATTCTCGGGTCTTTCCATTCTTGGAAGGTTTGTGCTCCCAGGGTGAGTGTCATCCAGGCGAGCAAACTTGTGAGGATGTGCTTTTTCATAAATATAGAATTAGAATTTCATTCGATAAACATTGGTTTCCTTGCGTCCGAATCCCATGGCTTGGTAGAGCTTGTTGGCTGCTATGCGCTTGGGGTTGGAGGTGAGCATCAGCGAAGGGATGCCTTGCGATTTCGTGAACTCGATGGCGTGGGCTACCAACAATTTGCTGAGGCCTTGTCCGCGGAAAGTTTCATCCACCACTACGTCTTCTATCCAGGCCTTGCCTCCCGTGGGGCTATGATAGATGCCTACGGTCAGCATTCCGGCTGTCTGCTCATCCTTCATCAAGAAGAACAGGTGGCTGTTGGGCGAGGCCAAAAGCTGGCGGAACATCTCTTCGGTGAGTGTCATCGGATTCGTGGTGAGCTGGTCGAGGAAGCGCTGCATGGCTTCGTGGTATTCCGGAGAATACGATTGGATTTTAATTATTTCTGTCATGGTGATTAAGATTTTGCTTTGAATACAGGGGTTATCTTTTGCGTCTCCGCTTCGAAGCCGAACCAATAGCCGTGCGAGGCTTCGGCATCGGTGGGGAGGAAGCAGAGCTTTAATTTTTCGTTATAAATGCCTTTCAAGACTTCCCAATGTTCGGGAGGAGTCTGATGCTTGGTCTTCACTCGTTCGGCGGGCTGTTTCTTGAGCGACATACCGGCCTCTATCCAGGCGATGCTGGCTTCGGTGATGTAGGCAGGGTGGTGTTCCTTGATGTATTGATAAAGTACCAGCCCGCGCTTTTCCAAGCTCATCGGTTGGTCTATCAAGTTGGCTTGAGTCAGCTTGTCCAGGAAGTGATGGAGGAAGTTCTCTTCCTTCAGTATCAGCTTGCGTGTAAGGCCTTGCCATGCCGGGGTGTTGTAGAAGGCATCGAGCAGGCGGGATAACCGACGGGCCACTTGCAGCTCGCCGGTGGTGATTTCGTTCGTCTGCAACACCTCGTAGGGTGGGAGCGGTGAATAGCGGATGCCCAACTCTTCGGCTCTGCGCCGCATGTCGGTGCCGGGCAGGAGCTTGAGCGATTCCAATTGGATTTCTCCGGCTTGGTATCCGGCCAATGTGCGGATGTCCTCGAAGATGGCTCCCAGGCGGTAGAGGGGCAACCCGGCGATGAGGTCGGCGTGTGTCTCCATATTGTCCAAAGAGCAGAGGAAGTTCAAGCCCTCGAGCGCTGACGACAGCTCCCCTTTGCGAAGGCATTTTTCCAAAACGTCTTCACGAAGGCTCTGGATGCCGGCCTCCAGGTGCAGAAGCCCCTTGGGGAGGCGTTGCAATTCGGCTTTCAGCTCGTCGGAGAGCAGGGCCGGATGGATTTCCAGATGGAAGCGGATGTGCGGATGGAACTCTAAGAACAGGTGTAGGAGTTCCTTGGCGCGTCGGGGATTGAAGTTGAAGGTACGGTCGAGCACCCGGACATCCTTGATGCCGTGCCGATGAATGGTTTGCAACCGGCTTCGGATGGCTTCGATGGAGAGGGTACGGACGGGTTTCTCGCCTCCGCTCACGCAGAAAGCGCAAGTGTTGAAGCATCCGCGGGTCGTCTCCAGTTGCACGAAAGGCTTGTCCCACGGAAAGAAACGGCTTTCTTCGGGGGAGGTCAGGCTATCGAATGCCAGGACTCGGGCCAATCCGTTGTCACGGTATCGGTTCTCGTTGTCCAGCCAGCACAATCCTTGGATGTCGCTCCATGCTTCGGGCTTGTCCCAACAGGCGAGCCATCGGGGAAATTCTTCTTCGCCCTCGCCTCGGAAGACGCAATTCACGAACGGGTTCCGTCGGAGGAAAGCCTCGTTGTCGCCAAGGAATTCGGGTCCCCCAAGGATGAGGCAAGCTTCGGGGAGCAGGGCCTTTACCCGCGAGGCGATGTGCATCAATGGCTCATGGTTGAAGAGCCAGCAGGTTGCGGCCAGTATGTCGGGTTGATGACGGACGATTTCATCGACCACCGAGCCGATGTTTTCGTTGATGGTGGCAGACACGATTTCCCAATCATAGCCGGTCTTGTCCTTCATTTGTGCATGGAGGGCGGGAAGTGCCAACGACGAGTGGGCATACGAGCTGTTGAGGTCTATCCAAAGAATCTTCATGAATCCTACGTTTGTTTTCACAAAAGTACAAAATTTCTTTCAATCCTCCTCAATGAAAAGTGTCGCTTTCTTGCGGATTATATACATACAATGTAGGTTTCCAACCCTTCACCCCCTTCACCTCCTTCACCGGTTTCTTCGGTGAAGCATTTCCGGTGGCAGGCAGCGAAGCAAATGGTAAATGGGTAAAACTTGATGTCACAATTTTTTTTTTGTCTTTGTTTGATTTTTCGATATATATATATATATTTGCAGAAGTATAATTGTTATGAGAAAACTGGATTTTTGTACAACGGTGATTTGTATTTTTACTTTCTTTGTCGTTGTTAGTACTTTGCAGACAAAGGCAAACAGGATGGTTCTGTCTGATGTTTCTTTGAATGATGTTGAGACGCTTTCGTCAGATGAAGCAGGTCTCGATTGTAGTAATTGTAATGTTGCAGGTGGAAAAGGTGCTATTTCTTGTTCTTGTACAGGTGGTACTATAAGTGTAGATACTCCTATTGGCGGTATCGGAGGTGGTGGAGCATCTTGTGATGTAACAGTATCTGATGGGTATTATGCTTGTTGTTATAAGGATGCAAACGGATTTTGTAGATGCCCGTCTTGTGAAAAGTTAACAAATCAATAGCATCGATGAATATGAATGTAAAAATCTTCTGTCTATTGTCCTCTTTATTCTTCTTTTTTTATTCTTGTAATATGGAGACTGAGGATAATATTGTTAGAATAAGTATCAATCCGAAAGAAGTACATTCGGCCGAACTTGGTGATAAGTTTACAGATATTGAGCTCGTTCGGTTGGAATCGAGTGATAGTGTATTGATTGGCGCTGTCTATAGCTTAATCTTAGATGGTGATAAAGTTTATGTGCTGGATATCAATACAAAGTCTGCTTTCATCTTTGATAAAACGGGTAAATCGATTTCTGTTATAAATAATTACGGCCAAGGGCCAAATGAATATTTAGGATTGTCTGGCTTCCATTTGGATAAAGAAAAGAATTTGGTATTGGTGGATAATGGGCAGAAAAAGAAACATATCTATACTCCTTTAGGCGAATTTGTAAAAGTGGAGAAGATTCCTTATTCGGTGAAATCCATTGATTATTTGTCGGATGGCACGGAAGTCGTTGTTAGGGATATGGTGGATAGTTCCAACCCTGTTGGACATATTCTTAATGTAACGACCGATGGAGGAGACAGCTATGAGTTCTTGCCATTTGTATATCAGTCGGGTTCTACCATTTTTGAGAAGAACCAATGTGTAACGGTTGCTGCTAATGCTTTTTACTATAACTCGTTAAGTTCCGATACGATTTGGAAATATTCGGATGAGAAGCTGGTTCCACAATATGTGATAGACTTTCAAGGGAAAGGCGTTCCACAGGATGTGTATGCTTTGGGACCCAATAAATTTGGAGAAGCTTTTTATAATTTGATATTGAAGGGAGAAATTGCTTATTGGCCATATATTACAGAAGTATCAGGAGATAAAATCTATGTAACCTATGTTTACAATAAAAACGTTTGTTTTTGTGAGTATGATGTGAAATCACATACAGCATCCCAGTTTTATGGGCCGACAATGGGGGATATAATGTTGTCTGAATTATCCGTAGGCTCATTTTATATGGATAATACACTTTGTTTTGTATTGGACAATTACAAGGTTTCTCAATTAGATGAGGGTAGGCTCGAAAAGCTGAGAGGGTCTTATCCGCAAATCTATGGCGTGTTGTCGAAAACGAAATTGGATGATAATCCTGTTTTGCTGTTGGCTAAGTTTAAGGAATAAAAGGGTATGGACAAGAAAATATATTTAGTAACGGTTGTTTTGTGTGGTTTGCTATTGGCTGCTAATTTGTTTTATTTGTATTCAGATAGACCTTCGGAAGAAGATGCTATAAACAAAGAGCTTGCGGATAAAGATAGGATGGCGGCTTATAATTTGGAACAACTGCAGACGATTTGTATTCAACAGCTTCAAACTGAAAATGTTCAACTTGATGAGAATATATATTTGTTTGAGGAAAATGGGGATAGTGTACAAATGCAAGAAGTGTTGGGGCGGAAAGATAAATTTGTAATACGCTTTAATGATGCGGGATGTACGTCTTGTATTGAAGAATTTATTCGGAAGTTGCCTTTAATGAAAAACTTTATTCAAGAAATAGGTGTCGAAAATATAGTGGTCTTTTTGAATACGACTAATCCGCGTAACGTGACAGTATTTAAAAAACAACATAAGTTGGATTGCCCTGTTTATGCATTGCCGATAGGTGAATTGGATGCTCCGATAGAAAAACAAGATGAAATTGTTGCTTATTATTATTTTGTTTTTTCTGATAGCGGTATGATGGAAAATTGTTTTATTCCGATTAGAGGGCTTGAAGAAAGAAATGATGTGTATTTGAACTCTATAAGGAGGAAATTTCAAAAGAATTAAGTGTAATGAAAGATCAACTCTTTCCCTCTTCACCTACGTGAAGAGGTCTCTTTACTTAGGTGAAGACGTCTCTTCACCTTGGTGAAGAGGGCTATTCACCAAGGTGTAATCAAATTATCTTCAAGGAAAAGACAGCGAAAGAAAGTGAGAGTCAACTATTGGGAAGTTATTTTGCTGAAGGCTACAAAATGGTTGAATAAGTAATGGTGAAATAAAAACGAATCAGGTGATGGCCGCCTGATTCGTTTTTGTAAGAAGGGTTAAGGGTGTGTATTTAAATCGAATTTAGTATAATATGTAAGCTCTGAATAAGCCTTGTATCTATTCCCCAATTCATTGCTTGGTTCCCTTCCGGATTTTTCATCATAATAAACGTCAAATTCCCGACCGTCCAGAGATATTTGATAATGATGGTTGAAAGCGTCTGTATAAGGATAAATTGGGACATACTTCAAGCGTATGATATGTTCTTCTTCATCTTGAAACAGTTCCGGGTAAACCAAATGATATTCTATGATATGCTCATTTAGCTTGCCTTTATCCGTTAGTTCCTTCCAGATATATCTGCTGATTCTTGTTGAAACATCATAGGCGGAAAGATTTATGTTTCGGCATCCGTCGTATTCTTCGAAATCGAATAGATAATTCTTGTAATCTGTCTTTACCAACATGCCATCCAGATATATCTTTGCCTTGAATTTGTCTAATGCCAGGACGTTTCTTTCCTCTTCCTTATATGGATAAGTTTTTTTTATTGTTACTTTTGAAGTCTCAAGATTATGGAATAAGTCCATTCCGGAACTATTCTTCATGCTTATTGTCATACCGAAAATAACAGGTTCTGATGTCCCGTTTATTTGTAAATCGGTATTGATAGGGTCAAGCTCGGGTAAAATTGGCTCATTGTCATTGTTGCACCCTATCATTGTCAGACACAATATTGTAGATAGTATTATTTTTTTCATAGGCATTAAAATAGTTTAATTAGACAAAAAGAATTTCTTTTGCAATTTAATGAAATAAGCTGAAAAATCCAAAAAGACAATACATCTATTAACATTTCTATGTTTTTTTAAAGTATGATGGATTCAATCCGCAATATAATGTGTCTAAAGGATAAAACGGCAAGTCTCTCCGTAAACCTGCGTGCAGATGCCGGTGAATAGGGTGAAGGGTTGGAAAGGGCGTTTTCTTGTATAGGTGAGGGGCTTAGAAACGACCGATTCCGAAAAAGCCCTGTCATTTTTGGGATTTGATTCTGAAAAAGTTCGAACTTTTTCGGGAAATGATAATTTTTATGTAAGTTTGCCCTAATTAATTGAAGAATGCAATGCTTTTTGTGCAAAGAATATGGAATTGGTGCCGGCGCTTTCGCCATCGTTGCGGCTATGGCGTACATTCGCCCTCGGACTTCTTCTTGATAACCTCCGTTATTTATGAAGGACTGCCCTATTATGCCTACAAGGAACTGAAGAGACATCCTCTACAGAAGTCTTTGCCGCATTATCGCGAGAAGGTGAACCGTTTGCTTTTCCGTTTGGTCAACTATTTCCGTCCCTCCACGTTGATAGAGGTGGGCGAGGGCAATGGCGATGCCATCCGATACATGCGTTCGGCACGTTCGTCGATGGTGTCGGTCAGCCTCAAGGGCTTGGAGAAGGAGAAGACGATGCGTCAACTGGAGGCGGAGTTGGTGAAGATGAAGAAGGTGGATTTCCTGCACATCGGACATACACCTTATTATATGGAGGTGTTCGAGGCGGTTTTCCCATCCCTGAACGAGCATTCGTGTGTGGTGGTGGGCGACATTTATGCTTCGAAAGAGCGCGAGGCCTGGTGGAAGCAGCTGACGCAGGACGAGCGGGTGCGCATTTCCTTCGATTTGTACGATGTAGGATTGCTGCTCTTTGAGAACAAGCGCTTTAAACAGAATTATATAGTAAATTTCTTTTAGCATACCATGAAAAAAAGTTTGATATATACCCGTACAGGTGACAAGGGGAAGACCTCGCTCGTGGGAGGTACCCGCGTGTCGAAAACTCACGTCCGTCTGGAAGCATACGGCACGGTAGATGAACTGAACTCCCAATTGGGCTTACTCTATACCTATCTCACGGATGAGGCCGACCGGAAGCTCATCCTTTGGGTGCAGCACAAGCTCTTCTCCGTAGGCTCTTACCTGGCCACCGACCAGACGAATACCACACTTCGCATCGAGAGTCAGATAGCCGATGAAGACATCCTCCGTCTTGAACAAGCGATAGACGAGGTGGATGCTATGCTCCCTCCGTTGAAGGCATTTGTCATCCCCGGCGGGTCGAGAGGTTCGGCCGTTTGTCAGGTTTGCCGAACGGTGTGCAGACGTGCCGAGCGCCGCATCCTTTCGATGGCCGAAGAGCACGAAGTGACGGAGAATGTCTCGGCTTTTGTCAACCGATTGTCCGACTATTTGTTCGTTTTGGCACGTAAAATGAACTTATTGTCTAAAAATGATGAAATTTATTGGGATAAAAGTTGCATTTGAGATATTTTGTTATACTTTTGCGGTCGAATAAGAGAGTGTAACCGAATTGTATCATATTTTAAACTTGAAATACTATGTATTGGACATTAGAATTAGCTTCGAAATTGGAAGATGCGCCATGGCCTGCAACCAAGGATGAATTGATTGACTATGCCATCCGTTCAGGTTCGCCATTGGAAGTCATCGAAAACTTGCAGGAAATGGAAGATGAAGGCGAAATCTACGAAAGTATTGAAGATATTTGGCCAGATTATCCAAGTAAGGAAGACTTTTTCTTCAACGAAGATGAGTATTAATCCTGTGTAATGAATTAATCTATTGAAAATCAATAAGGTGACGAGCGTTTATTTGTTTGTCACCTTTCTTTTTTTTGTCTATTCTTTCAGAAAAAGGGAAATAATGAACCTTCGTTTGCTAATTTTGTTTATCTTTGTATCGATTAACATTAATATGTATATGAGTATGAAAAAGATTGTTAGTGTATTGATGGTGGCCGTTGCCTTGATGATGGCTGCTCCTGCCCAGGCTCAATTGATTAAGTTTGGGGTAAAGGGTGGTATGAACTTCTCGAAGTTGGATACCGACGCGAAAATTTTGAACAATGTCATGGATAATTCCACCGGTTTCTTCGTCGGTCCCATGATGGAAGTGACCTTGCCGTTGGTAGGCTTGGGAGTAGATGGTGCGTTGCTGTACTCGCAGCGTGGTAAGGGAGATCTGAAGCAACAAGGTCTCGAAGTGCCTTTGAACCTGAAGTATACCATCGGTCTGGGCAGCATGCTCGGTATCTATCTGGCAGCCGGTCCCGACTTCTACTTCAATTTCAAGGATGTGGAAGGTTTTATTATCGGCGGTACAAATCCTGCCAAGAAGACTACCCAGGTGGCCATCAACGTGGGAGGCGGCTTGAAGCTTCTGCGCAAGCTGCAGGTTGGTGTCAACTATCAGATTCCTGTAACCAATGCCTACGACTGGGATGAAGATGTCAAAATGAAGGGATGGCAAGTATCTTTGGCTTATATTTTCTAAAGTCTCGGATTTGTCATTCAGAGCGAAGCGAAGAATCTCGGTAACATCCACGTGTATGGCACCGAGATTCTTCGCTTCGCTCTGAATGACATTGTGTTTTTTTTCGTACTTTTGCCCGTATGAAGAAATACGTAGATGTCATAGTGCCCTTGCCCATTGCCTCGCAATACACCTACTCGCTCCCCGCCGAGCTGGAGGAGAGTGTGCAGGAGGGATGTCGTGTGGTGGTGCCGTTCGGACGCAAGAAGTTCTATACGGCCATCGTCACTAGGGTGCATTATGCAGCTCCCGAGGGGTACGAGACGAAGGA